>CAWESJ010000284.1:0-7941 GCA_963811015.1 uncultured Alphaproteobacteria bacterium
TCGTAGTCCACGCGATCCACGTCCTTCCCGGCACAGGTGAACGTCACGCGCCAGTTGCCACTCGCCTTCACGGCCCACGTGCCCTTTCGGGGGCCCCGCGGTTCATGGAGGTCGAGGCCCGGCAGGTTCATATCGCGCGCGCCGGCCAAGACGTCGACAGCAGAGGATGAGGCGGAGCCGGCCGGCGTGTCCGCCGAGCGTCTCGCCGAACCGATCCAAGGCGTTCGAGGGGGTCCGGCTGACGCCGACAAGTCCCTTGTTGACGAAAGTCGCGCCTTGGAAGGTCACCGACTGGGCCGAGGCGGGCTGCCCCGCCCAAATCGCCAATGCCGCCGCCCCGGTCAGAATTGACGCCGAGGCGCGCCGCCTCCCCGAAACCGCGCGCCAATCAAAAAAATGCTGTGCCCCCATGATTTTCAAGTCTCCAGCCCTAGCTTTGCGGATTGCCTGCGTTGATCGCGCGCGGACGCGCGCGGAATTGAAAGTAAAGACGTGGAGGATCGGCTTGCGGCTCGATTTCCTGCGGCTTGATTTGAAGAGCCGTCGAAACGCCTCGCGTTGGGCGCCAACGGCTGGCGCTCTACGGGCGTTCGCGTCAGCCCGCCTATCATAAAGCTTAGATCTAGGCTTAGATTTGCGTCAGCCGTATTACAGTCGGAACAGGCCTATCGAAAATCGTCCGAGCGGGCGCGCTCCTGCGCCCGCGCCCCGAGCCAACTGAGGACTCCCCGCCCCGCGGCCGCGCCGGTCGCGAAACAGGCCTGCAGAAGATAGCCGCCCGTCGGCGCCTCCCAATCCAGCATTTCGCCGGCGACGAAGACTCCCGGGAGGGAGGACAACATGAAGTTCGCGTTGATTTCATCGAGCGAGATCCCGCCGGCGGTGGAGATGGCGCGCGCGATCGGCGCGACGCCGATGAGGCGGACCGGACAGGTATTGACGAGCTGGGCGAGCGCGCTCGGCGCCATGGCGGACAGACGCTCGCCCCGCGCCCCGGCTGCCTCGTGGACGAGCCCGATCGCCGCCGGCGGCAGATGAAGCGCCTTGCGCAGGAAGGTCGCGACCGATTGCTTTGGCGCGCGCGCCGCGATCCGGCTCTCGAGCGCGGCGAGCGGGAGATCGGGGCGAAGCCCGATATGCAGCAAGGCTTCCCCGGTCGCGGCGATCGCGTCGCGCAGCGGCGCCGACAAGGCGTAGACGCCGCCGCCCTCCAGCCCGGACCTCGTGATCACGGCTTCGCCGCGCGCCGCGAGGCCGTCGAACGACAGCTCTATGTTCTTGAGAGGCTGGCCCTCGAAACGATCGCGGAAGTGGTCGGACCAATTTGTCATAAAGCCGCAATTCGCCGGCCGCAGCGCCGCGACCGCAATTCCCGCCCGCGTCATCGCCTCGGTCCAGCGCCCGTCAGAGCCGAGGCGCGGCCAGCTTGCGCCTCCCAAGGCGAGCACGGCGGCGTCGGCGCGGATCTCAATAGGCCCGTCGGGCCCAAGGAAGAGCAGCGCGCCGCCCTGGCTCCAGCCGGTCCATTCGCGGCGCGGCGCGAAGGCGACGCCCAGCGACCTCAGGCGGGCGAGCCAGGCGCGCAAAAGCGGCGACGCCTTGAACGTGGTCGGAAAGACCCGCCCGCTCGATCCGACGAAAGTCGTCTGGCCGAGGCTGTCGCACCACGCCCGAAGCGCGGCCGGCGGAAAGGCTTCAATGGCGCCTCGAAGCCGCGGCGCGGCCGCGCCATAGCGCGCGAGCATAGTCTCGATATTTTCGCTATGGGTGAGATTGAGGCCGCCGCGCCCGGCGAGGAGGAGCTTGCGCCCCGGCGCGGGCATGCGGTCATGGACCGAGACCGCCGCGCCTCCGCGCGCCGCGACCTCCGCCGCCATCAGCCCGGCGGGCCCGGCTCCGATCACGACGACATGCGGGCGGGCGCTTGGCATTGCGGCTCTTTGATTCCTCTCCGCCGGTTCGATATGATTTCTTTCGCGCTTGCGCCAGACGCGAAAATGCCCGAGCGAGGGAGTGTCGCGGCGATGTCATTTGGGTCGACCCATCATGAGGCCATGCAGCGGCATTCAGCCAAGGACGCCGCCAGCGGCATGATTCGGCGATCGCGCGCCGCCGCCGGGCAGGGCTATGCGCTCTTCGACACGGCGCTCGGCCGCTGCGCTGTTGTCTGGGGCCCGCGCGGCCTCGTCGGCGTGCTTTTGCCTGAGGCAAGCGAGGGCGAGACCCGCGCGCGCCTCCTTCGCCAATTTCCCGACGCGGGCGAAGCGCCGCCGCCGGCCGACGCGGAGCGCGCGCGCGACGGCTTGGTCGCGCTTCTGAGCGGCGGCGCCGGAGATTTTTCGTCGATCGCGCTCGATATGGAGGGCGCGCCGCCCTTCCATCGCCGCGTCTATGAAGCCGCGCGCGCCATTCCGGCAGGCGCGACTGTTTCCTATGGAGAGATCGCGGCGGGGCTCGGCGCGCCGGGCGCGGCGCGCGCCGTGGGCCAGGCGCTCGCACGCAACCCTTTCCTTGTCATCGTGCCTTGCCATCGCGTGCTCGCGGCCGGCGGCAAGCTCGGCGGCTTCTCCGCGCATGGCGGCGTCGCGACCAAGCGCAGGCTTCTTGCGATCGAGGGGGCCCGCCCGCCCGGCGCGTCGAAGCGGGGCGAGGCCGGCTGAGCCGCGCCCGCGCCTTTGGCCACAGGATATTTGCAGGCGGGCATTGCGTCACCCTATCCAAAGGATGCTATCAGGAGACGCCAGCTATAGGATTGGAAGGGTCGCGCAGGGCTCGCGTCTTTCCAGCCTTCGCTCCAAAGGAGAGCCGCTTGACCGATTTCGCCTCGCAAGATCAAATCATTCTGCGCGATAGCGATGAGACCGACATTCCCGCCATTACCGCAATCTATCGTCAGGCCGTGCTGACCGGCTGCGCGACATTCGAGATCGATCCTCCGAGCGAGGCGGAGATGAAGATCAGGCGCCGGCTGATGCTCGCGGCCAATTATCCCTATCTCGTCGCCGAAAGCGCGGGCAGGGTGGCGGGTTTCGCCTTCGCCGGCGGCTACCGCCAGCAACCCGCATATTCGAAGACCGTTGAAAATTCGATCTACGTGCGCGACGTCATGCAGGGCAAAGGCGTCGGTCATAGGCTGCTCGCCGCGCTTGTCGACGAGGCGACGGCGCGAGGCTTTCGGCAAATGGTCGCCGTCATCGGGGATTCGGCCAATACGGGTTCGATCCGATTGCATGAAAAGCTGGGTTTCGCGCTCATCGGCAATCTTCGCGCCGTCGGCTGGAAGCATGGGCGCTGGCTGGACGCAGTCTTGATGCAGCTTGCGCTTGGGCCGGGCGGCGCCGAGCCTTGCTGAGCCAGGAGCAAGCCCGGCGACGACATCGCCGGGCTCAAGCCAAAAAAGAAAAAACGCGCTTCGAGCATGAGTTTGGCGGCGGTTCAAAACTACATGCGGCGCTTCGCCAAAGATTTCGTTGCGTCGCGCGCAGTTGATCGCCTGCGGCGTTGCGAACAGCGGCGCATTCCTTTACAAGGGCGCAAAAATGAGGGCTTGCAATGGCTGGTGATGGCGACGAGCATTCAGAGATGAAAGCCCAGTCCAGCGTGGCGTCCGGCGAGCCTGGGCGCGAGGCTTCCGCGGCCGAGGCTTTCTCCTCCGGCGAGGCCGGTTTGACGGCAAGCGCCGCGCCGTCCGCCGCGAGCGAGCCGAGTGTCGCCGCGGCCGAGCCCGCGCCCGTCTTGACCGCGCCGGCCGCGAAAACTCCGCTGTCCGGCGTTTGGCCCCTCGCCGCCGCAATCGTCGTCGGGACCCTTCTGGCGGTCGGCGGCGCGTTCGGGCTTCGCTATTTTGGCGGATCGAGGGCGCCTGCGCAAAATGTCGATGGGCGCTTCGCGAGCCTCGCCGCGCGCTTGGATTCGATCGAGAAGAAAGCCGAGGACGAGGCGGCTGCGGAGCGCAATGCGCTGGCGGGGATCGAGAGCCGCATTGGCGCGGCCGAAGGCGCCGCGAGCAAGACCTCGGCGGCGACAAGCGCCGCCTTGCGCGACCTTCGCGCGGATTTCGAATTCGCGGCTGTCGGCGCTGGTCCAAAAACCCGGCGGCGCCACGGATGAGTTTGTCGACCTCGGACCTTTCAACGCGAAAATCGATGCGCTCGAAAAGAAGCTCGCGGCGGTCGAAACGCAACTCGCCGCGCCCAAGGCCGATGTCCGGGCCGAGCAGGACCGCGAGAACGCCGCGACCGAGTTCGATCGCACCGCGCATGCGCAAGCGCTCGCGATCATCGCCGAAAGCCTGGTGCAAAGGCTCGATCACAGCGATCCTTTTCAGGCGGAGCTCGCGGCGCTCGAGAATTTGGGCGTTGGGCAGGCCGGGCTCGCGCCGCTGCGGCCCTTCGCCGCCGCCGGCGTCACAAGCCCGCGCCAGCTCGCCGAGCAGTTCGCAGCCATTGCGTCGCAGGTCGCCGTGATCGAAGAATCGGTTGAAGACAAGAACCTGCTCGATCGCCTGACCCGCGAGGCGTCCCATCTTGTGCGCATCCGCCCGGTCGGCGACGTCGACCCCAGGGACGAGGACGCGCCAGCGCTCGTGGCGCGGATCGAAAACGCCCTTGAACGCCGCGATGTCGAAGAGGCGTTCAGCGTCTGGACCAAATTGCCCGCCGCCGCCAAGGCCAAATCGCAAAGCTGGGGCGAGGCCGCGAAGGCCCGGCTCGACGCCTTGAGCGCCGCGAGATCGCTCGAAGCCGACGCCGTGGCGGTTCTCGGCAAGTCGAAATCGTAATCGCGCCGCGCCCGACCTCCAAACGAAGCCGCCGACGGGAGCAACATGATCCGGGTCCTTTTTTTTCTCTTCATCCTGATCGCCTTGGCCTTATCCGAGGCTTGGCTCATCGAGCGGCCCGGCGAGATCGTCCTGACCTGGCAGGGCTATCGGGTCGAAACCTCGGTTCTGGTCGGGCTTGCGGCCGTGGTCGCGGCGGCTGCGGCCTTGTTTGTCCTCTGGAGCCTCTTGCGCTACACGTTTCGCATTCCTTCTCTCATGACGATCGCGACACGTTCGCGCCGCCGCGACAAAGGCTATGCGGCGCTCTCGCGCGGGATGGTCGCCGTCGGCGCCGGGGACGTCCAGCTCGCCCGGAAATCCGCCGCGGAGGCGCAAAAATATCTTCGCCATGAGCCTCTGACCTTGCTGCTTCGCGCTCAGGCCGCGCAACTTTCCGATGCGTCCGACGAGGCGAGCCGGGCTTTCGAGGAAATGACCCATCGCAGCGACACGCGCCTGCTCGGCTTGCGCGGGCTCTATTTCGAAGCGCAGCGGCGCGGCGACGCGGAGAAGGCGCAGCATTTCGCCAATTTGGCGCATGAGATCGCGCCGCTTCCGTGGAGCGCGAGGGCGGGCCTCGAGCATCAGGCCGCAGCGGGGGATTGGGCGAGCGCCTTGGCGGCGCTGGAAAGCGGCGGGGCGGGGCATGTCGACAAGAAGACGCGCGAGCGCCAGCGCGCCGTGCTCGAAACGGCGATCGCGCTCGATAAGGCGGAGACCGAGCCCGAGGAGGCGCTCAGGCTCGTCCGCGCGGCGATGAAGCGCGAGCCCGGCCTTGTGCCGGCGATCGCCCTTGCGGCCAAGCTTTTGAGCCGCAAGGGGGACATCCGCAAAGCAACGAAAATGATCGAGGCGGCGTGGCCGCGCGCGCCGCATCCAGATCTCGCCAAGATCTATCTCAATTCGCGCCCCGGCGAATCCAATGCGGATCGTCTGGCGCGGGCGCAAGTCCTCGCCAAGCTTGCGCCGGGCGACGCGGAAAGCAAAATCGCGGTGGCGCAAGCGGCGATCGCCGCCGGCGATTTCAAGACCGCTCGCGGGAGCATGCAGCCTCTGATCGAATCGGGGGCGCAGCCCACGGCCCGCGTCTGCCTGCTCATGGCGGATCTGGAAGAGGCCGAGCACGGCGCCGACGGATATGTCCGCGAATGGCTGGCGCGCGCGTCCCGCGCGCCGCATGATCCGGCTTGGGTCGCCGACGGCGTCGTGTCCGACCATTGGCTGCCGGCCTCGCCTGTCACGGGCAAGCTCGACGCCTTTGTCTGGCAGCGGCCGGTGGAGCGGCTAAAGTCCGGCGTCGAGGCGGACGAGGTGGTTTTCGCGCCGATTCCGGCATCGACTCCGCCCGCCAGGATCGCAGATGCGCCGGCCAAGGCGCTTTCGCCGCCGAAGGCTGAAGGCCCTTCGGCGGTCGATCCGGCGGGGCCAGCGGGATCCGCGGAGGGCGAGCCTGCCGCGCCGGACAAGCCGCTAGGCGATCACGTCATTTTTCCCCTGCCGGCGGCGCCGGACGATCCCGGGCAGGGGAAGCCGCGAAAGCCGCGGGGCTTCGCCCAGCTTTTTTGAGGTGGTCATGGTCCTCAGTAGGCGGACGCGGGGCGAGCTTGGGAAGCGTGCGCGGGCGGAGTTGCGAAACTGAACCGACCGAGCTAAGAGACAAGGCGTTTTGGGCGCGGTTTTCCATGCGAGAGACGCCGCCGCAATAGCTCAGCTGGTAGAGCACCTCATTCGTAATGAGGGGGTCGGGGGTTCGAATCCCTCTTGCGGCACCAATAAAATCAATATGTTATTGCCGAACCGCGATGGAGTTAGATGCGACTTTGGCGCACCGGTAAGCGGGCGGTAGACGTGCTTTTCTAGAACTTCGCGATAGCTTGCCTCGGTCCTGCTCTTGCGCTTGGCGGCGACATGCTGAAGCATGAAGTCTTCGGCCCCTTCGCCAAAAGTGCGACCCGCGCGCGCCTCGCGCCAGACTTCAATCGGGTCGGCGCCAGTCGCGACCACGCCAAGCAGCTTCTTGGCTTCCGAGCGGGCTTTGTCTGGGGGCATCGGATCCCGCTCGCCCCGCGAGCCGTCGCCATGGCGGGACCAATTCAAAGCGCGCAGACCACTGACTTGGCTCTCGCCACGCTGTTTCTCGGCACCCTTCCACAAGCCGCGCCGCAGCGCTCGGGCTACCGGCCAGAATTGGAAAAGCCCCAACGCAACCGCGCTCTCTGAGAGCACTCGATTCCACAAGGCGTGCCATTGAGGGACCGAATGAAATCGGAAGCGCTATCATAGCCGCCGTCAGGTCCCTGATAATTATCCGGCGGCGCAGCCGGAATGACTGGGGTCGTTTGGAATCCATTGGCGTAATAGCTCGGCCCCGCGTTGGCGCTAGTCGCTCCAAAAGCGAAAATCATGGCGGAAAGAGGCGCAGCGCATCCTAGAATTTTTCTCATCGTCTCAGCCTTCCGTTTCGATCCACGGCTGACTAGCCGCTAGAGCGCGTTCCGATTGGATGGACTTATCCAATCGATAAGAACTCGCTCCTAATCAATAAGTTGGAGCATGTTCTCATGAGACATCGGATATATCCGATGTCTAAATGTCGAAAAAGTCGGTCAACTTTTTCGGAACATGCTCTGGAGCGGGATGAGGAAAAGCAGCTAAATTTTCCGCCCGCATCCCCCGCTCTAAACTCTTGGTCTCGATCACGTTCATGATTTTGGATTTATTCCATCCAAAATCATCGTGATCTAGTTTCCTTTTTCAAATAATTTCGTCTGGGACTAGGAGTTCCAACCTCTGAAATTAAATATTGAATTAGATTCGCCGTGCCTATCTGCCATCACTTTATTGGAGACCGTTTGCGCGGGAACAAAAAACGGAGGCTCTCGCTCGTCGGTCATTGAGTTTAGGGACGCGAACTCCATTGTCTGCAAGGCCCGGCGAGGGCGACGCCTTCCCTGGCTTATTCATTTTCTTGCGGGCCGCAGCATAAGCAATCAGCATCGGTTGCCTTAATGAGAAGCGGCCACGCGAGGCAAATCTCTCGCGTGGCCAAATCGGCAAAGTTTACGTACACGCACAGCTACTGAAAGGGATAGTAGCGGATGCTTGTCATAAACGTGTTT
>CAWESJ010000285.1:0-4304 GCA_963811015.1 uncultured Alphaproteobacteria bacterium
GCGTCTTCGGGCCGTGGACAGTTCATTCCCGCGAGAGCCGCGGGTTCGACGGGCGCGCAGGACATGGAGGAGAGTTTCGCCTTGGACGCGCAAACCCGCCAGCGTCGTCGGCTTTTCCGGAACGCTTGAATAGAGCTCCTTTTGAGCCGCCTCGATCACCGATCGAAGATTTGCGACCTTGCTTTGGAAGGCGACCGCGCTACGGAGTTCGTCCATGCGGTGCAGCGTTCTCAGCGCATCGACGATCTCCTGAACGGAATTGTCCGTCGCAACGTCGTTAGCAATGCGAGCGCGGCATTCTGTGAGCCACCCTTCTTCGAGCCATTTCCCGAGCGGGGCGAGAGCCCTTCGGCTGTTCTCGATCGCGACACGCCGACGCAAAGACTCGTCGAAGCGTGTGAAAAGGGCCAGGATCGCTGCCTCCGAGCCAGCGAAAATGGCGATCTTCGCTTCTTCAGGCTGTGGACAGTTCAATCCCGCGAGGGCCGCGGGCTCGACGGCGCGCAGGGCATGGAGAAGACTTTCGCCCTGAACACGCAAACCCGTCAGCGTCGTCGGCCTTTCCGGGACGCTTGAATAGAGCTCCAATTGAGCTGCTTCGATCATGGATCGCAGATTTGCTAACTTGCTTTCGAAGGCCAGCGCATTGCGAAGCTCCTCCATGCGGCGCAGGGTTCTCAGCGCGTCGACGATCTGCTGAACGAGATCGTCTGTTGCAAAGCCTCGAGCAATGCGGGTTCGGCAGTCTGCGACCCATCGCTCCTCGAACCATGCTCCAAGCGAAGCGAGGGCCATCCGGCTTTTCTCGATCGCGGCATACCGACGAAGAGACTCTTCAAAAGCGGCGTTCAAGGATTCGAAGGCTTCACGCGTGCCGACGCGCGCTGCCCCGGCGGCGTCCTGCACACGCGGACAGCTCGATATCGCGACGGCCGCTTCGCCGGTGGCGCGAAGCGCGCTAAGGATTTCTGAGCACTGGAAGCGCAATGTCGATAGCGATGTCGGAGGTTGGCGTTCAACTCCGTAGAGTTCGCGCAACGCATCATCGACTTTTGGCCGCAGTTTACGGAGTTCTATCTCGAGTGCAAGAGCACTGCGTAGCGTGGCCAGCCGTGCTTCGCTCGTCTCTTGTCCGTGTTCATTCAGGAATGCCACTGACCTTCGCTTGTACTTTGATCGAAATGGATTGAACCGGCTGAAGAACGAAACAGGTGTCGTCGCTTTGCTCGCGGCCGCGTGCAAGGCGCTCAGTTCATCGTCATGGAGCCCACAGATAGCCGCGAAGAGCTCGTCCTCATGTGCAGTTGCTTCGAGCCCGTCGAGACCTTTCTTCGCAACCTCCAAACCACGGATCAGCGTCTTCGCCCGGGATCCTGCGCCGTGCTCGGGCCAAAAGAGGTCGAACCAGGCCGCGAGACGTTGGCGATCGTCGTCAACCATCTGGATGAAAAACTCGGAATTGGCTTCCAGCCAAGTCCGATACGGCCCCGGATCGTCGATTTCGAAGCCTGCTATTGCGGACTGGAGCGTTGCCGTGCGAGCCGCCTCTGTCCGCACAAAGTGGGAGAGCGCTACTTCGATGTCGCGACCCGCGTCATCGAGGGTGAAAGCCCGTAGCGCAGGATGGGGGGTTCCTAAAAATCCCAATTCTACCCAAACACGCGCGGAAGCGCCATGTTCCCGTTCGATTTCCGCTCCAAGTTCAATTGGCGTTCGGCGAGCAATTCGGCTGAGCAGTTCCTGATCATGCCCGTCAGCTTCGAGCAGAATGAGGTCACTCATCGCTTGCTCGACGCCGCACATCAAGACGCTCGCGCGAGATCCGACGTCATCGGCCGATTGAAACAGATCGAACCAAGACGCGAGACGCTCTCGGTTCTCGCTTGGCATTTCCAAAAAGCGGGCGCGATGGAGATTGAGCCAGTCTTGGAGGGGCGCTGGATCGACGATTTCGAAGGCTCGTGACGTTGAGTGGAGCGTTGCAGTTCGCGCCGCCTCTGTTTGCACGAAGTGAGTGAGCGCGGCATCGATGTCGTGGCTGGCTTCTTTAAGTACGAAAGAGCGTAGTGCAGGATGCGGCGTCCCCTGAAATCCGGACTCGAACCAGCGACGCGCAGGAAGGCCATGCTGTTTCTCTATTTCTGTCCCGAGCTCGATTGGTGTTTGGCTAACGATTCGGCTGAATAGCTCCTTATCGTATTGTTCCGCCTCGAGCGCGATTAGTCCGCTCATGGCTTGCTCAACTCGGCGCATCAACTTGCTTGCGCTAGAATCGCCCGAAGCGCCCCGCTGGAACAGGTGGAACCAGGACGCGAGGTGCAAACGACTGTCGTTGGACATTTCCAAAAAGCGGGCGCGATGGGCATTGAGCCATGCCTGGAGGGGCGCTGGATCGACGATCTCGAACGCTGCGACCAGCGAATTAAGCATGTCGATACGTGTCAACTCCGAGGCGGAGAAAGCCCCGAACTCTGTTTCAATTTCCTGGCGGATTGCTTCGTCGACGGGGAAGACGCGCAAAGCTGAAAGCGGGCTGTTTTCGTAGTCGGATTCCAGCCAAAGTTGCGCATAAGTTCCGCACATTTCTTCGATTTCCGATAACGTTGCCCGATCGGCAGCGAGAAACAGCGGTCGCAAGGAAGGAACATCGAGTGTCGGACCTTGGGCTTCGACGGAGAGGAGTTCACCGATCAGTCCCCGATAGGTGAAGCCTGTTTGGTCGTCCATGGCGTGCAGTGCCTCATGGTTGCGGTCGATCTCCTTTTCAAGCGTTTCGATGCGGGCTGCTTTTTCCTCACGCGTCCGCCGAAGCCACCCGCCCTGCTCTGCCGAAACTGCCTGAACGGCAGCCAGTTGTTCGCGGACCGCCCGGATAACGGTCTGTCTGTCGCGGCTGATATCGCAGACAACGAACAAGCGCCCGCTCAACCCCTCCGCGTCGAGCCGTTTCTGTACGACTTTGAGCGCCGCCTGCTTCTGGCATACGACAAGGACGGATTCGCCGCGGCCAATTGCCTCTGCAACGATGTTCACGATGGTCTGGCTCTTGCCAGTTCCCGGAGGCCCTTCGACAACAAGACCGGGTGTGAAGCGCGAGCTGAGGACAGCATCATCCTGCGAAGGATCGCTTTCGACTGTCAGGTAGCGGTCCTTTTCAGGAATTTGTCCTAGGATGGGTGCAGAGGCCGGGTTGGAAGCGACTCGCAGCGTCGCCTCGAGGCCGGTTCCCGCCGGCGGCATCCCGCGCATCTGACGCAGGTCCGATGCGACCGCCTGGCCAGTGAACTCGGCGTTGAAAAGCGCCGCCGCCGGCGCGAGTTCGACTAAGCCTGCGCTGATTTTGGTCTCTTTTCCGGGTAGCTTGGCAAGTGCGCGCCCGCGTGGGCGGGCGAGCGCGCCGAATATGTCGATGGCATCGCCGAGACGTATAACCGGACGCTGAAGGAGCTCCTCGCGGGCCGCTTTCCAACGCGCGAAGGCCTCCCCACCGAGAAGTCCCTCGAGGGCCGGATTGAGGCGGACCTCTTCTCGCTCCCGATCGAACATGATGGAGGCGGCGCGTTGCGCTCCACTCTGGAGATCGACTACGACGGGCCACAGTAGGACGGGCGCAATTCGCGGCGCGCTCGACGAGGAGATGAGCCGGGCGTCCTTGAGTACGAGGAAGGGAAAGGCGAGATAGCGTCCGTCGATGCCGGTATCGCGCCGGAAGGTAAGCGCGTGGCTCACCAATCGCCTCAGGCGTCCTTCTAGTGCTTCGTCGTCGAGATAGGCGTGCGGGTCCAGGCTGGCGGCCACTTCGACGCGTGAAAGCACGTGGTTGAGCAACGCCTCGGCAGTCCGTAGTGGCGTACCGAGGTCGAACAGGTCGACCCTCGGAGTTGTCTTGCCGATTGTGAAGCGAACAAGTGGGCCGCGTCCGACGGCGCCGGCGACCCTTTTCTCAAAGTGCTCGAGAAGGTTAGCGATATACTGTTGCTTGGGCGGCTCCCTCCAGGCGCCCTGGTCAACTGCTAGGAGGACTGCGGCTCGTGTGAGTGGCACTCTC
The DNA here is from genome assembly GCA_963811015.1 of uncultured Alphaproteobacteria bacterium. Lineage (GTDB taxonomy): Bacteria > Pseudomonadota > Alphaproteobacteria > Rhizobiales > Beijerinckiaceae > Methylocapsa. Next base: position 4,049 of record CAWESJ010000285.1, read on the forward strand.
CGCTCGATGCGAAAGCTGTCAGCCCATTCGTCAACACGCTGGATACCGCATCGCGCAAAATTGGCGATGCGTTCGTCGATGATCGCGAAGATTTCTCGCCGGGGGCGCGGCAGGAGCCGTTGCAGCTCTGCGATGTCGATAGGGACACCCGCTCGCTGCGCGAGTTCGATCGTGGCGTCCGTGAGAGAGGCTATTGGCACGAATTGATGCGTGGACGCGCTGACAAGGATGATGAGGTCTTCGTCGGTTAGTCGGG
>CAWESJ010000286.1:0-3730 GCA_963811015.1 uncultured Alphaproteobacteria bacterium
GAGCAATTCCTTGCCGGTGCCGGTCTCGCCTTCGATAAGGATCGGCAAATCCGTGCGGGCGACCTCGCGGGCGAGGCTGCAGAGCGCCGCCATCGCATCGCTGGCGTAGACCAGGCGCTCGAAATGCGACGCCTCCGGCCTGGCCGCGCCGTCGGGCTTGATTTGCAGGGACGTCGCCTCATCGCCGATCCTGAGCTCCCGCACAAGGCGGCGGTGGCGGCGGGCGAGCGCGCCCGTCTCCAAGGCGCGCTTGACGACGAGGCAAGCCTGCTCCGCCTGCAATGGCTTAGTCAGATATTGATAGGCGGCCGTGCGGGTGAGCGCCTCGTTCAGGCCGAAGCCGGGCTCGCCATCGACGAGGAGAATCCGGAGCAGGTTCGGATGCGTGAACCGCAGCCCGGACAGAAAAACAATGCTGTCGCAATCCGCCGTTTCCACGTCGGCGAGAATAAGGTCCACATGCGCGTCATTGAGCACCTCCGCCGCTTCGCCGGCGCGCGCCACCATGATGACCCGGTAATCGGGCTCCCGCGCGAGGGCGGCGGCGGCCGCTCGAAGCCGCGGACAGGCGTCGGCGACAAATAGGATCGTCGAATTCGATGCTCATGCCCTTGAGCCGTCTCCCCACCCGAATAGGCCCCGGCGCAACGCCGCATGACGGGGCGCCCTTTCAGGGTCTTCCCCGGCCGAAGCCCGACGCGTGGACTCCCCGGCGCGCCGGCATCCGCGCGACGCCCCGGCTTTTATCGCATTTCTTGCAAAGCTTAACTCATTTTGCGCGTTCCATCAACGGGACGTTGCAAATCAGGCGCGGGACATTCGCCGGAAACCCTCGGTGAAGCGCGAATAATGAGATCGGCTTTCGCCGCGGCGCCGGACGGGCGGCCGAAAATCAGGCTCTGGACGTGATTTTGGCCGGAAAAGCCAGCGCGGATCTTCGGATCGGCGAAGTTTCAATAGATTTTTCCCGACCTCCGCGATCGACGCGCAGGCCTCAATGGCCAGGCGGAGCCCCGCCCGCGACATTGCGCTCGTCGAGCGCGGTGGTCTTGAACAGAGCGAAAACATGCGTTCCGGACTTGAGGTCGAGCTCGTTTAGGGCGCCCCGCGTCGCCGTGGCGAACAACCGCCCGTCGCCGTCGAGCGCGATCTCGATCGTCGCCAGCGGCCCGTCCAATTGGATCTCGGCGACCGCGCCCGATAGCGCGCTTCGGGCGCTAAGATCCTGCGGCGGCCTGAGCGAAAGCACGACATCGGTCGCCTTGACGACGATTCGCGCCGTGCTCCCGACCGGTCCCGCAGGCCCGGCGAGCCAGACGGTTCCGGAGGGATGCTTCAATTCGGTAAGTCCGAGAGCCTCGTTTTCGCCGCAGACCGTGGTCGTCAAGACCGACGACCGGTCGAAACGGTCCTCCGCGGACTGGCTCGCCAACGTGCCGAACGCCTCTTCCGGGCTGCCGACGGACTTGACCCGGCCGGCGTCGATGATGACGACGCAGGCCGCAAGCCTCACGACCTCCTCCACAGCATGCGAGACATAGACGATCGGCACCTTGAATTCGTCGCGGACACGCTCGATCAAGGGCATGATCTCGAGCTTGCGGCGCATGTCGAGCGCGGCAAGCGGCTCGTCGAAGAGCAGAAGCTTCGGGCAGGACAAAAGCGCCCGGCCGATCGCGACCCTCTGCCTTTCGCCGCCCGACAGGCGCGCCGGCGGGCGCGCGAGCAGCGGTCCGATCCCGAGCGTCTCGATCACCGCGTCAAAGTCTATCTGGCGCTCGCGGCGCGGCGCAAACCAGCGGCCGTAAAGCAAATTCTGCTTGACGCTGAGATGCGGGAAAAGGTTCGAATCCTGGAACACGAGGCCGATGCGGCGGCGGTGCATCGGGACGAAGACGCCTTGCTCCGTATCGACAAGAGCCTTGCCGTCGATACGGATGAATCCCTTGTCCGGCCGCATTAATCCCGCGATGAGATTGAGCGTCAACGATTTGCCCGAACCGGATTGTCCGAAAAGCGCGGTGACGCCGTCGCCATTCGCGAAAGCCACATTGAGGTCGAAAGCCCCTATTTTGAGTTTGACGTCGACCGCGATCATTGGAAGCTCGCCAAACGTTTTTCCGCCTGCCACTGAACAATTTCAGAAGCGATGAGGGCGACGAGCGCGATGATGATCGCGACAATGGTCAGGCGCATGGCGCTTTCGTCGCCGCCGGGGACCTGCGTATAAGTGTAGATCGCGGCCGAGATGGTCTGGGTCTCGCCGGGAATGTTCGAGACGAAAGTAATCGTCGCGCCGAACTCCCCCAAGGCCTTGGCGAAGGCCAGAATGGCGCCGACGACGACGCCGGGAATGGCGAGCGGCAAACTGACCAGGAAAAACGTCCAGATGCGGCTTGCGCCGAGGGTTCCCGACGCGAGCTCGAGCCGCCGGTCGATCGATTCGAAGGAGAGGCGCATGGCGCGAACCATGAGCGGAAACCCCATCACCGCGCAGGCCACCGCGGCGCCGGTCCAGCGAAACGACAAGACAATCCCGATGTCGGCGAGAAAGGCGCCGAAGACCCCTTTGCGCCCGAGCAGAATGAGCAGCATGAATCCGGTGACGACAGGAGGCAGGACCAAGGGCAGATGCACGATTCCGTTCACAAGCGTCTTGCCCGGGAAATGCCAGCGGGCGAGCGCATAGGCCGTGAAAATCCCGAACGGGAGGCTGATGAGGGTCGCGACGATCGCAATCCGCAGGGAAAGAAAGATCGCCGTCCATTCGGCGGGCGACAAATCAGCCAAGACGGAAGGCGAAAAATCGAGCAAGGCTTAAGTCCTTTCTAAAGTCTTGGCGCAGCTTGCCGATCGAACTCGACCCTTAATCGGCGGGAAATCGCTTGAAACAGAAAATTTGGAGGGGGTCCAGGTCAGGAATTCCAGGAATTTTCGAAGACCTTGCGCCGGCGGAGGGACCGCTTTCGGAATCGGACAAAGCTCTCGCGCCGCCTAGCCGAGCGAGGCGTTCTTATATTGTGAATGATATGGATGCCGCAAGCCCAGGAAAATGCTATGGCGGCGAGCCGGCGCGGCGACGAACCGGCGCATAGCGCGCGGCTCGCCGCCATAGCATTTTCCTGGGCTTGCGGCATCCATATCATTCACAATATAAGAACGCCTCGCTCGGCTAGGCGGCGCGAGAGCTTTGTCCGATTCCAAAAGCGGTCCCTCCGCCGGCGCAAGGTCTTCGAAAATTCCTGAATTCCTGACCTGGACCCCCTCCAAATTTTCTGTTTCAAGCGATTTCCCGCCGAATTAAGGGTCGAGTGGATCCGGCAAGCTGCGCCAAGACTCTAGAAAGGACTTAAGCCTTGCTCGATTTTTCGCCTTCCGTCTTGGCTGATTTGTCGCCCGCCAATGGACGGCGATCTTTCTTTCCCTGCGGATTGCGATCGTCGCGACCCTCATCAGCCTCCCGTTGGGATTTTCACGGCCTATGCGCTCGCCCGCTGGCATTTCCCGGGCAGACGCTTGTGAACGGAATCGTGCATCTGCCCTTGGTCCTGCCTCCTGTCGTCACTTAATTCATGCTGCTCAGTCTGCTCGGGCGCAAAGGGGTCTTCGGCGCCTTTTCGCCGACATCGGGATTGTCTTGTCGTTTCGCTGGACCGGCGCCGCGGTGGCCTGCGCGGTGATGGGGTTTCCGCTCATGGTTCGCGCCATGCGCCCTTCAAATGATCGACCG
>CAWESJ010000287.1:0-12097 GCA_963811015.1 uncultured Alphaproteobacteria bacterium
AAGCGCTCGGTTGAACCGCGGGAAATCGTGAACGGCCTCATGTATGTGCTGAGCAGGGGATGCGGTGACGTTATCTTCCCAAAGACTGGCCGCCGAAGGGCACGCTGTTTGATTATTTTGACCTTTAAAATCGGGACGGCACGCTGGCTCGCATTCACCACGCACTCTACGTGAAGTGTCGTGAAGCCATGAACAAGGCAGGCCAGTTGGCCGAACGCCTGCTTCGTCTCGACCGCATCATCCTCGACGAGCTCGGCTATCTGCCGTTCAGCCCGTCAGGGGGCGCACTCTTGTTCCATTTGCTCAGCAAACTTTACGAGCGAACCAGCGTCGTCATCACCACCAATCTCAGCTTCAGCGAGTGGGCCGGGGTGTTCGGCGACGCCAAGATGACCACCGCACTGCTGGACCGGCTTACCCACCATTGCCATATCCTTGAGACAGGCAACGATAGCTACCGGTTCAAAGCAAGCGCCGCAGCTCCCAAAACACGAAAGGAAAAATCCGCCGCTTGACCCTCGCCCGCAACGCGGGACACAACATCCACCCGGGTCACTTCTCAATGAAAATCCCGGGTCAGTTCGAAGCGGAAATCAACACCGAGACCTCGCCCGCGGTGATCTTTGCAGCTATCGGCAGCCCTTCGCCGTTCGTGCGGAGGTGAATTTTTGTCATAAAGCCACCTCTTGAGCGCCCAAAATCCTGACGCGAAGTCCCCCTTTAGCGCCGGCGGCGCAGTGATGCGCCCGGAGGATGGTCGAGTTGATCATCTGGACGCTCTCGCCAACGCGTTCGGTCTCATTCTGGGCTTCAAGCAGATGCTCCCATAAGCCGGCCAGCGCCCAGCGCCGGACCGCTGGCACGAGATCATCGGCGACCCCACTTACGCCGAAGCCATCCTGGACCGCCTCGTTCATAACGCTCATCGCATCGAACTTACCGGCGAAAGCATGCGCCGGACCAGAGAGAAGCAGAACCAAAAGGCTTGACCAAACGCCGTCGCCGGTGAGAAAAAATCCATCGGCCAGCGAGGCTCGCGACCAGGGCGGCATCATTCCGTTACGGTGGGCGACATCATCCAGGAATCCCGGGCGGCATTATCTCGTTATACCCGGGCGGCTTCGTCGGAATCCGCAGCCAGAGCCTTTCGAAGAAGACATTGTCGCGCCAGGAGCCCTTGCCGTCCATGCTGATGGCGACGCCAGCTTTGAAGAGAACGTCCGTGAAGGCCGCGCCGTTGAATTACGAACCCTGGTCCGTGTTGAAGATCTTCGGCTGACCATGTTTTGCTGAAGCCTCCTCCAGCGCTTCGACGCAGAAGTCGGCTTCTATCGTAATCGACACGCTATGAGAAAGCACGCGCCTGCTGAACCAGTCGACGACGGCGGCGAGATAGACGAAGCCGCGCGCCATCGGGATGTAGGTTATATCCATGCCCCCCGCTGGCTTCTCCAACAGGCTACGCCTGCCGGAGCCTCAAGCCAGCTCCGCCCAACGTGATCTGGTCGGACGACCTTCGTCTTGCAGCAGATATGAATATATTCTATTCCCCGGCGCCGGCTTGCTCGTGTTCGGCTCGCGATAAATTGCTTCGATTCCCATGCGCTTCATCAGCGTAGCGACATTCAGGCGGCCGACTTCGACGCCTTCGGCATTCAGGAGAGCGCGCAGCATCCGGCTGCCCGCAAACGGAAAGTCGAGATGCAATTCATCCATGCGGCGCATGATGGCGAGATCGGCCGCGGACGTAGGCCGAGGCAAATAACAGACGCTGCCTCGGCTGATCCCGAGCGCCTTCGCCTGCTTGGCGATCGGCGGATCGTGAGAACGCTCAATTATCGCTTTGCGCTCAGCGCGCCGTCCTTGCCGAGTGCGCCTTCCAAAAATCATTCTCCAGGGTCAACTCGCCGATCTTGGCGTGAAGGGATTTCAAATCAACGGTTGGCGCGGGGGATTCGGAGCGAATCTCTGATCCAAATACCCCCGCTGCCCCTTCGAGCAGCTGCGCCTTCCATTGGGTGATCTGCTTTGGATGGATATCAAATTGCTGGGCCAGTTCGGCCAGCGTCTTTTTGCCCTTGATCGCAGCCAAGGCCACTTTCGCCTTGAAGGCCGGTGCGTGGTTCCGGCAGGCTCGTTTGCTCATCGTCTCTCCTGTGCTGCGGCCATTTTGGCCGCCGCCAGGCAGAAACGCCACTTATCCGATTGTCCAAATTCATCGGGCCAGCTCTTATCTGCGTCGTCGCGACAAAACTGAAGCTTCGACGTGGACCATGGCGAGAATAGCGACCAATTTGGTTAGACCTGCGCCTTTGGCAAGGACCGCAAGTTCTTTAGTTAGTTCGGCGATATAGTCCGCAGCGGATTGTGCATCTTCAGGAATTCGTTGATTCCAACGAGTTCCGCGACCTTTTCCTCAGTAGAAACACGTCCTGGCGCTAATGAAACCATCTCCCCCCCTCGCCGTTTGTAACTCGGTCGTCGAGCCCCCTGCGCTCTATTAGTTGCGCAAGGAATGAAAAAGGTTCATGAGTACTGCAAGTTTTTTTGTGAAGCGGGGCTTGTCGCGCACCTCTACGATGAAGGCTAGGTGTTTGATCCCGGGCTGTGATGGCGCATTCTTGTCGCGAGATTGGAAGGATTCGCTATGGGACAAGTTCTGCACGGGTGCACCACAACGACCGAGGCGGTCCGACGAGCAATACAAAATAGTCACATCGGGATGGCGCCCGCAGATCAAGGGTTTGCTTTCGGTAATGCGATCGTCGTAGATGCCGTCGTGTCTCCGGCCTGTATTGCGCATTTCCGCTGGCCCTGATGGTGTCCGCCGACCCTTTAATTCCTAATCAAGAGAACGAGCTTGAGGCTCCGACTATTTTGTAGGTTTTCAGGGTCTATTCTATTCGATTCCCATTATCTGATGGTGACCCTCGATTCCGATCCTCGGGCTTTAGACCCGAGGAAACGTTGAACCGGCACAGTGGTATCTTGAAATAGCTCAGCTGTTTGCTGCACTCCGAAGATGGACAAGGAAGACGCACGCAGACAATCGCTTGAGGAGCTTCACCGCCTCGCGGATGGCTGCCGCATCAGAGGCGCCATTCTTCTGACGACGCACATAGGCTTTCACATAGGCCGGAGGCATCATGCGAGCATCATGGCCCAGTTTGATCAGTTCGCGCGCCCAGTGATGAGCTGATCCGCAGTCCTCCAGACTGACGACGCAACTGGGCAAACTCGCAAAAGACGCCAATATATCCTTTTGTCGGAACGCATTTGCCGCGATGCCTCGGCCTGCCGCATCGATCGCGTGAACCTGGAAGACGTGCTTCGCCAGGCCAAGGCCAACAGTCGTGGCGGCGCCGACGCCCGCACGCAATGGCGCGAATTGGGCGAGCGCATCGCCGCCTTCGACGCAGAGTTCGCGGCTTTCGCCAAAGAGAACGAGGACGCCCGACAATTGACGACGATACCGGGTATCGGCGTGCTGATCGCTTCAGCCTTGCTGGCGGCGATCGGAAAGGCCGAGACCTTCGATCACGGCCGTGATCTCGCGGCGTGGCTCGGCTTCGTCCCGCGTCAGGCGACGACGGGTGGCAAACCGAAACTGCTCGGGATCAGCAAGCGGGGCAACCGATATTTGCGCAGACAACTCATCCATGGCGCGCGCGGCGCTGCCCCATGTCGCCAGGCGCGATACGCCGCTCGGGCGATGGCTGACGGCGCTGCTCGCCCGCGTTCATCAGAACGTCGCGGTCGTCGCCTTCGCCGACAAGGAGGCGATGCTGACGGCGTGAGATTAGTCGTTCCGCGCATGTGACGCCGATCGTCCGACGATGTTTACGGGTGGTCGATCGAGAGATGGCCTGACTGACAGTTGAACGGCGCTCTGGAAACCTGGTTCAAAAAACGGCGTTCGACGCCGAGACTTTTATGAGGACCGGAACGCGCGTATCTCCGTCTTAGCCGAGGGCTGGCTCCGAGGCCGGATATGTTGACGCAGACCGATCAGACGGCGCTCTCGATAAAACTGCTTGCAGACGTGGCGGGCCATACGTTTTTCGATGATCGCTTCGGCGCGCTCCAACCGCTATTTCAGCCGGAGGTTGTCCCGCCGAGCAAGGGCGAGCTCGGACGCCAGTGGGTTCGGTTCGACAGTTTTGGGGCCGCGCTTGACCGGGCTCAGCGCTTCGAAGGCGCCGGCGGCGCGCAGACGACGCCAATCCGACAGGGCCGAGGAGTAAAGCTTTTCGCGGCGCACGATCGCGCCGATCCCTCCGAGGACGCCAGCGGCGCGGTCGGCCTCCCCGAGGATCCGCAATTTGTCTTGCGCCGTGAACGTGCGGCGACGCGGACGCTCGGAAAGTTCAGGCGAGGCGGCGGCCGGCGCAAGGGTCTTGCTGTCTTTGATTGGGGGCATAACCACGGAATGTTCGTCCTACGCCCCCAAGGGTAAACTCCCGGCAGGTCCTTGTCTCATCATCATTGGCACGGAGGGGATCAACAAGAAGACCGTTGCGAAGTGGAAGAAGCGGGAGGCGAGGGTGTCCTAAACGATGTGTAAGCAAGTTTCCGTGAGTTTAGCATTTACGGGAGACTCACATGGAGAACGAAACGACGGATAGCTCCGGAGCTGCTTGATCAGCTTCTTGCCAATTATACGAAGCCTGAGGATTTGCTCGGCGAGGAAGGGCTTTTCATGCAGCTGAAGAAGGCCTTGATTGAGAGGGCTCTCGGGGCGGAGCTGACCGAGCATCTCGGCTATAAAAAAGGCGATCCGGCGGGGCGCGGCAGCGGCAACAACCGCAGCGGCGTCAGCACGAAGACGGTTTTGACGGATGACGGTGAGGTGGAAATCGCTGTGCCGAGAGATCGGGGCCGAACCTTCGAGCCTAAATTGATCCCCAAGGGACAGACGCGGTTCGAGGGCTTCGACGACAGGATTTTGAGCCTTTACGCGCGCGGCATGACGGTGCGGGAGATCCAAGGCCATCTCGCCGAGCTTTACGGGATCGACGTCTCGCCGGACCTGATTTCCAGGGTCACCGACGCCGTCCTCGACGAGGTCCGTGAATGGCGGAGCCGGCCGCTCGATCCGGTCTATCCGATCGTTTTCTTCGACGCCTTGCGGGTGAAAATCCGCGATGAGGGGCTCGTCAAGAACAAGGCGGTTTACGTCGCCCTTGCTTTCAACGCCAACGGCGAGAAAGAGGCGCCGGGTCTTTGGATCGAGCAGACCGAGGGCGCAAAATTCTGGCTCAAGGTCGTCAACGAACTCAAGACCAGAGGCGTCAACGATATTCTGATCGCGGTCGTCGACGGCTTGAAGGGCTTTCCGGAGGCGATCACGACGGTGTTCCCCCAGACCCTGGCGCAGACCTGCATCGTGCATCTGATCAGGAACAGCCTGGCCTTCGTCAGCTGGAAGGATCGCAAGGCGATCATGCCATCGCTGAAGGCGATCTACCGGGCCGAGGCCGCCGATATCGCGCTGACCCGGCTCGAGGAATTCGAGGCGAAATGGGGCAAGCGTTATCCGGCGATCGGCCCGATCTGGCGAAGGGCTTGGGAGCATGTCGTCCCTTGTTTCGGCTTCGCCCCGAGCATCAGAAAAATGATCTACACCACAAATTGCGTCGAGGCCCTGAACCGCTCGCTGCGTAAGATCATCAAGACCCGCGGCAGCTTTCCAAACGACGAGGCCGCTCTTGAAGCTGCTCTACCTGGCAATCAAAAATGCTGGCCTACGTTGGCGCCAAGGGATTGAATGGACGGCCGCGATGGGGCAATTTGCTATCCAGTTTGGCGATCGCTTTCCAGGCGCAGCGCGATGATCGTCAAAGAAACCAACCAATCACGGAAGCCCCTTACACAAAATTCCTGACACACCCCGGGAGGCGGTCGCCGACCTCCCGACTGGCCCGAAAGAAGCCAAGTCGACAGCCCTCTCGACCGCGGACGAAGCGATAATCGTCGCCTTCCGGTGGCATACGCTGCTACCGCTCGATGACTGTTTCCATGCTTTGCAGCCGACAATCCCGCTTCTGACGCGCTCATCCTTGCATAGCTGTCTTAAGCGTCACGGCGTCAGCCGCTCACCTGATGTCAAGGCAATAATCCCGGGAAAAAGAAGTTCAAGAGCTATCCGATCGGATTCTTTCGTAACGAGCGGATCGCGCCAACGGGTTCGAGGTTTTGCCGGGCCCTTGGATTGTCGAACGCACCTTTGCCTGGGTCAATCGCTGCCGCCGACTGGCCAAGGATCTCGAAAACCTTCAACCGAAACGCACTCGCTTTTCTCCGCTTCGCCTCGATCCGCCTCATGCTCTGAAAGGTTTATCTGACTTACTGACTTTTCGGACCGACTCTTTAGACATTCGCGAATATGGGCGTCAGATTGAGGCAAAACGCGGCGTAAAGATGCGGCGGGCATGACAAAACTGTTTGGTTCATCAAAAAAATTGATCGGCTGGGCCAAACCCGTCGCATCAACAATCTAACGGTGCTACATTGCAAAAATATTGCGTTGCAAGCAAAACTCTCCAGACAAAAATCCACTAAAAGGTCCTGCATCTGTGGCATTTCCTGTAGGTCGCTCGACTTGACTTGAGTCCAAAACGATTATTGATACCGTCAACGATAGTTTCAGGCGCATACTTTGCCGCATTCTGGTTTCCGCTGAGCGTGCCAGGACCGGGCCGCTTCTCTGCGTCATAGAGTACGCGGTTTCATGACAATCTCGTCGCCGGGCGCCGGGTAATACCTCTCGACGAATTGCGGGCTGGCGAGTGGCTTCCCTCGCGCTTAAGATCGACAAAGTGAGCTTTGCAAGCGGCCTTTGTGGCCTTAAATTTCCAATAGTCCTCGCGCCTCAGCGTGCGACGGACGTCCACACAAATGACCTCCACGGCCCGCAGCGGCGCCTATGATCGGCGCAAGCTCATGGAAGGGGCGGCGTTCGAGGATTCCGTGATCGAAATCGTTCGCCTGAAATACAAAGATCGCGGCTTCAAGGTCCTGCCGCGCCGCGGTGTCATCGAGCGAACCTTCGGCTGGATGACGCGCTGGCTTGTGCACGACTACGAGCAGCGGATCGACGCCTCCCAAGCCATAGTCAATGTCACCCTCGAAGGCCTTCTTCTAAAGATTAGTCTGCCCCGACTGGTGATCCAGGTTAGATGTTAGTGTATTTGCCTGCTGACGCTATACTGAGGCTGGGCGAGCGCGCGTCTCCCAATAGCTGGCGCTCGCCAATGGCTCGAACCCGCCGCGGGGGGATTGTCAGTGGCCGTTCTCCCACGGGCTCCCAGGCTCGATAGAGGCGGTTTGGGAGCCGACGGCGGCGATCCATTCACGCAAGGTCTTGGCGATGAATTCTGGGCCGTTGTCGGAGCGAACATAGGCTGGCGGACGGCAGAGGATCATCAGATCCGCTAGGTCCCGTTGACAAATGCGTGGATCCATAGCCGGATTGCGGTGATTTGGACGAAGCCGAGATAGCTGGCAGCGGTTTTGTCATATCGGGTGGCCAGCCTTCGCGCGTTCTTGAGCTTGTTGAAGCAGCGTTCGATGCGGTTGCGCAAGGCGTAGATGTAGCCATCGACCGGGATTTGAACTTTGCGGTTCCTGCGCGTCGGAATGACAGTCGCGGCACCCTTTTCCTCCAGCGTTTTACAGAGGTGAATTTTTGTCGTGAAGTCACCTCTCGAGCGCCCAAGACCCTGACGCGGAGTCCCCCTTTAGAGCAAGTTCGTGATTTTCCGATTCTATGGGGATTCCCGAAATCGGCGATCAAATGCGAGTCCTTCGTGGTCAGAGGCGGAGGGCGGAATGGCGCGGGCTTACAGCCAGGATTTGCGGGACCGGGTGATTGATCTGGCGCTGTCAGGGACGCCGGCACGGCATGTGGCGGCGCGGTTTGGCGTCGGGATCGCCACGGCGATCCGCTGGGTTCGGCAGGCGCGCGAGACCGGCGCGCGCGCCGCTCGGCGGCAGGGCCAGCCAAAGCGCTCAAAGCTCGATCCGCATCGCGACTACATCCTTCGCCTCGTCGCCGAGGCGCCGAACATGACCATCAGCGAGATGCTCGAGCGCCTTGCCGCCGAGCGCGGCGCGACAGCAAGCCGGGCGACGCTTTGGGTTTTTCTCGACCGCTGCGGCCTGACGTTCAAAAAAAGTCAGCGCACGCGGCCGAACAGGAGCGCGCCGACGTTCTGAGGCGGCGCGAAGAGTGGTTCGAAGGTCAACTCGATCTCGATCCGGAGCGCCTCATCTTCATCGACGAGACCTGGGCGTCGACCAATATGGCCCGTCTGCGCGGGCGGGCTTTGAAGGGCGAGCTCCTGCGCGCCGCCATCCCGCATGGCCACTGGAAAACCACAACCTTTGTGGCCAGGCTGCGGCTGTCCGGCATGGCCGCACCGATGGTTCTCGACGGGCCGATCAACCGCGACGCCTTCCAGGCCTATGTCGACCAGATTCTCGTCCCCGAGTTGAGCCCCGGCGACGTCGTGATCATGGACAATCTTGGCAGTCCCAAGGGGCCGGCCGTGCGCGCCGCGATCGAGGCGGCTGGCGCGAGCCTTCTTTATCTGCCGCCCTACAGCCCGGACTTCAACCCCATCGAGAACGCCTTTTCCAAACTCAAGGCTCTCCTGCGCACAGCCGCAGAGCGAACCATCGAGGGCCTTTGGCAGAGGATCGGAAACGTCCTCGATCTCTTCTCGCCGCAAGACTGCGCAAACTTTTTCGCCGCCGCCGGATACGATCCGGATTAAGGCGAATCCGCTCTAGCAAGCGGGGAAACTCGTATGTTCGCCGACTATTGATCCACGGCGCGCGATCATGCGCCATGCACTTGGATCGATCGAGAGACCGATTGGGGTAATGGGTCGACCAGCTTAAGCGTCGAATGCACATCAACAAGGTGGTAGTGGCGCTCGCCGCCAGGATCGCGCGCATCGCACGGGTCATTATGAATAGGCCGGGGTCAATCTACCAGCCGCGCCCCTCAGCGCCGCCTGAGACGACCCAGACCGAGTTTGCGAGGTTCGGGGAATAATGACGAGACAGTCGATCGGCGCTTCGTAAGGCCCGCGGGGAAACGGGGCCTCGCGCCTGCCGAAAGTATTTGGGAACGAAGCGCGCGGATCTCATCACGGCCTGGCTGCAACCGCAGCTCGCTCGGGAGAGGCCGGATACATTTAAGCAAACTGCCGAGGTCGTCAGGAACCAAAGCCTTGCAAAGACGGAGCGGACCATACATTTCCCCATGCAGCCTCCGCAAAGATCAGCTTATCCAGGGTCAGGTCCGACACCGCCCGTCGCAGCTGAACGTTCTCCAGCTCCAATTCCTTGAGCCGCTTGACTTGGTCGCTCTTCATCCCGCTGAACTCGGGCCGCCTGCGAAAATAGGTCGTCTCCGCGGCCCCGATCGTCTTCACCGTCCAGGCGATCGACTTGTCCTCAGCCGTCAGGACATCCACATGCTATAGCTTGGCGACGAACTCTTCCGGTTTGTGCCGCTTCCCTGCCATCACACCATCCTTTAAAAATGGCCCTCAGGCCAACTATAGGAATGGATCACTTCAAGGGGGCAGACCAATAGCCATTAAATACATATATATATGTATATAACATATTCATCAATAATGCAGATGCGTGTATTACATTTTCGAATGCAGAATAAATCTCCTCACGTTACGTTTTTGGTTAAATAGAAATGAAAGATGTGCAGAAACAAGCAAATATGCATTCGAATATCATTGAGGTCGCCGAGCGGCTCTTCCGCCGGGTAGGCTTTCAAAAAACGACCATCTCAGACATAGCGCGTGAGCTACAAATGTCGCCGGCCAATGTTTATCGTTTCTTCGGCGCGAAAGCTGAAATCAACGAGGCGGTCGCGTGCCGCATGCTGCGCGAGATCGAAGGCTTCGTCGCTGATATAGGAAAGCAGCAGGGTCCTGCCGGGGAGAAGCTGCGCGGCGTGATCGCTTTGATAGAGAAACTGAACGCCCAACGTTCTGTCTCCGATCGCAAGCTGCATGAATTGTTCGTGACAGCCTATGACGAGAACTGGCCGATCATGCGCGGCCACTTCGATATGCTAGACAAAACCCTGGCGCAAATTATCGGACAGGGAATGGACACTGGAGAATTTCGGACTGGCGACGCAGAACTCGCCGCGACTCTCGTGCGAAGCGCCGTCATCCGCTTCTGCCATCCGAGAACTCATGGCGGAATGCACGCGAAATCCCGAGCCGACCATTGATCAAATGCTCGATTTTTGTCTCACGGCGCTTTCGCCTAGTGTCCATTATCAATAGAGATTGACGTTCATAGTCACACAATATTGAATAGGATCAATAAGGCACTGACCGCTTATGTACCTCTCACGTCACGGCCGATAACACCTCACAGTCCTCCCAGTGTGGACGTTTTTATGCCCGCTCACCACCGCGATTGGAGCGCCGCGTCGGGGCGCGGCAAGCGCGGCAGAAGCGCCAGGGTGAACTCGCGCTTGGCGCGATTGCCGATGCGAGTTTCTAGATCACGGCTCTTTTAGACGGAACCGTATCCTGAGTTCCTAAGGTAGTTCGCGCACTCGTTTGGGGCGAAGAGGTCGAGGAGTTGACCGGCTTTTCTCCAGGTGAGCTCGACGTCACGAGACTGGGCCTTGCGCATCAGGTGTTTGAGTTTGGCGAAGACCTGTTCGATGGGGTTCAGACCGCACGTCCTGTCCTCGTTATTCCTCAAGGCGAAAGCGCGAAAGCGATCCTTCGCTGTCGATCGGCACCCTGCGCCTGCCGAAGGATAGGGTGAACCGCGCCTTTGCACACTTGGTTTCGAGACCCCCGATTAAGCGCGGCGTGACATCTGGGTTGGTCAGGGCGGCGCTGCTTTGCTAGCAACAGGGGCCGAAATCGCTTCCAGAGTTTGGTAGGCATCAACTACGCCCGCTACAGACTCTGCTTCTGGGTCATTTTGATTCAAATGTCTCGCTGCGTTAAAGAGCAGATTGCGAATGTCCTCGAACTTAAGATTAGGTTTGATGTCAAGCATGAGAGCGATAACGCCGCTCACATGAGCAGCAGCCATTGAAGTGCCCGAGAGAAATCCGTAAGCCCCATGGGGCTGAGCTACAAGCACATCGACGCCGGGCGCCGCGATGCAGACAGCTGGACAATGATTTGCGTCCTTGAAAATGTCGTCACGTCGATCGGTTGCTGTTACGGCAATTACATTTTCGTCGGCGGCCGGGTAAAGCGGTTTAGCCGACCTACCTTCGTTGCCTACTGCGGCAATAAAGATCACTCCTCGCCGTGCGCCGCTAGCCAATGCACGTGACATTGCCGGATCTGGCGGCCCTGCGAAACTCATGTTAATGATCCGCGCGCCATGCGATAATGACCATTCTATTCCAGCCAGAATGTCATATGTCGTGCCGTGCGTGGGGACCCTTGTATCGGTGCCACCGAAAGCTCGAAACGCGAGGATGCGAGCTTGCGGAGCTACTCCCGCCAGATCGGCGTGAGCAGAAATTATTCCGGCAACCGCAGTGCCATGGACGGCAGACCCTCCCTCCGCGCCTTGAGCGTCGAATTCATCAAGGACCGTGTCCGAAATCTCAGGATGATCTCGGTCGACGCCCAAATCAATAATCGCCACTCGCGTTTTGGCGCCATTCGAGATGATATGAGCCTCAGTCAAATGCATTTTCGGAATCGCATACTGGGACTCGGCAAGGGCTCCAAATCGTTCGCCTTGGAGCGTGTAGATGTAATTCGGTTGAACGGCGGCAATCCGGCTGTCCGTTTCGAGAGCGGCGACAGTCGCTTGAACAGAGCGCTTGCCCATGATCCGATAACGGTAAATCGTTGTACCAATTAGCGGCAAGCGCTGCGGCGCGAGCGGCTGTAGGCGTTCGCGCTTCGCGATGACGTCGCTCGCTTGGGTTGCAACCTCGGGCCGGAGCTCGATTAAAACTTCATTTGAAACAAAGCGGTGTTCGTCGGAGGGAGGTACGCTGGTGCGTGGGCCCCTGGACGAGGCTTGGTGATTCTGGGTATTCCGGCCCGGTGGGATAGCGCCAGTGGTG
>CAWESJ010000288.1:0-7910 GCA_963811015.1 uncultured Alphaproteobacteria bacterium
CTAGCGTTGCGGAGGCCGCTTCGCTCACATTCGCCCTACACCCGCATGGGCATAAGCACATAAAGCGCAGCGGCGCCGTCGCGATCCTGCACCAAAGTCGGCGAGCCAGGATCGGCGAGCTTGAAAAGCGCCGTGTCGCTGTCGAGCTGCTCGGTGATGTCAAGCAGGTAGCGGGCGTTGAAGCCTATATCCATCGGCGTTAAAATCATAATCAACATCGAGCTCCTCGAGCGCCGAGCCCGAATCCGGATTGGTCACCGACAAAATCAGCTTGCCCTCGGCCACGGCGAGTTTTACGGCGCGGCCCCGCTCGGACGAAATGGTCGACACCCGATCGACCGCTGCGGCGAAGGGCGCCCGATCGACCACGAGCCGCTTGTCATTGCCCGAGGGAATGACCCGGGCGTAGTCGGGAAAGGTGCCGTCGATCAGTTTCGAGGTCAGCACCACGTCGCCGAAGGTGAAACGGATCTTGGCGGGCGAAATCTCGACTCGCACCTCAAGCGCTGGATCCTCGATGAGCTTCTGCACTTCGGCCACGGCCTTGCGCGGCACGATCACGCCGGGCATGCCCGCCGCGCCCGCGGGCGCCGGGATCTCGACCCTGGCGAGCCTGTGGCCATCCGTCGCGACGGCGCGCAGCATCAAATGGCCTTCAACCTCGATCGCATGCAGGAAAATGCCGTTGAGATAATAGCGCGTCTCCTCGTTGGAGATGGCGAATTGCGTCTTGTCGATAAGCCGCTTCAAGTCGGAGGCGGCCAGCTTGAAGTCATGGCTGAACTCGCCCGCCGCGAGATCGGGAAAATCGCTGTCCGGCAGGGCCTGGAGGCTGAAGCGCGATCGGCCCGAGCGCAGCGTCAATTGGCCGGTCTCGCCGGTCGCCTCGAGGGTGACCTGGGCGCCGTCGGGAAGCTTGCGGACAATGTCATAGAGGATATGGGCGGGAAGCGTGGTCGCGCCTTTCTGGCCGACGTCGGCGGCGAGACGCTCAGTGACTTCGAGGTCGAGATCGGTCGCCTTGAGCAGCAGGGATTGGCCGTCCGCCCGCAAAAGGACGTTCGACAGGATGGGGATCGTGTTGCGGCGCTCGACGACGCGGTGGACGTGGCCAAGCGACTTCAGCAAGGCCGCGCGTTCGAGAGTGACTTTCATCGGGCGGTCCAATCCGGTTCTGGTTCGATCCGCCACGGCCGGCCTTGGCGCGATTTTCCGGGCGGGGCGAGACTTTGGCGCGGCTGCGCCGAAACCGCAAGCGGCCGCGCGGCTCGAAAGCAATTTGACCCGCTCAAACCATAATTTGCTCGCTCGAGCCTGTCCGGTCCGGTCCGGCCTTTCATTCGAATTCGAGCATTTTTACCGGCCCTTAAACCGCCGCGTTTAGGATCGAAAAACGGCCGAGGCGTTTCGGCGCAACCGCGGCGCGACGGACATGGCAAGGCGCAAAACGACCGAAACCCGCGAACCGAGCTTCGGCCCAAGCGCGGCGGATAGCGCCGCGGAGGCCGGCAGGCCGCGCCGGGGCGCGGGCGCGCGAGGATCGCCGAGGAAGCGCCGGTCGCTTCTCGGCGCGGCGCTCTATTGGTCGGCTACGCTCGCTGTCTGGGCTTTTGTCGCAGGCGCGGTCGTCATCGCCATACAGGCGGCGAAACTGCCGCCGATCGACGCGCTCGCGGTCCCGAAGCGGCCGCCCAATATCGCGATTCTCGCCGATGACGGAACGCTGCTCGCCAATCGCGGCGACACCGGAGGCGCGGCCGTGCGCCTCGCCGACCTGCCGCCCTATCTGCCCAAGGCCTTCATCGCGATCGAGGACCGCCGCTTCTATTCGCATTTCGGCGTCGATCCACTCGGCATCCTCCGCGCGGCGACGCGAAATCTCGCCGGCGGCGGCGTGGCGCAGGGCGGCTCGACCCTGACCCAGCAACTCGCCAAGAATCTCTTTCTCACCCAGGAGAGGACGTTCTCACGCAAGATCCAGGAAGCGATCCTCGCGCTCTGGCTCGAGCATGAATATTCAAAAAACCAGATCCTCGAGCTTTATCTGAACCGGGTCTATTTCGGCTCCGGCGCCTATGGCGTCGAAGCGGCGGCGCGAAAATATTTCGGCCATGGCGCGCGCAACGTCACTTTGGCGGAAGCCGCCGTGCTCGCCGGGCTCATGAAGGCGCCGACCAGGCTTGCGCCGAACCGCAATCCGAGCGGGGCGACGGAGCGCGCCGCGCAGGTCGTCGCGGCCATGGTTCAGGAAGGCTTTATCACCGAGGCCATGGGCAGGCTCGCGCTCGGCCATCCGGCCGAGGCCGTCCGCGAGCAGGGCGCGGGCTCGGTCAATTACGTCGCCGATTAGGTGATGGACGCGGTCGACGACATCGATCGGCGCGATCGACCAAGACATTGTCGTTTCGACGACGATGAGCCGGGGCTGCAAGGCGGCGGCCGAAAAAGCGCTGGCCGAGGAGCTCGATCTCAAGGGCGGCAAGTTCGGCGTCGGCGCAGGGCGCGCTGGTCGCGATGGACGCCGGACGGCGCGGTCGGGCCCTGGTCGGCGGCCGCAATTACGCCGAGAGCCAATTCGATCGCGCCGTTCAGGCCAAGCGCCAGCCGGGCTCGGCCTTCAAGCCTTTCGTCTATCTCGCCGCGCTCGAACAAGGGCCTGACGCCGGACACGATGCGCGAGGACGCGCCGATCGAGGTGCGCGGCTGGCGGCCGGAAAATTACGAGCACGAATATCTCGGGCCGGTGACGCTCGACCCAGGCGCTCGCCAATCGCTGAACACCGTCGTCGGTGCGGCTGGCGCTCGAAGTCGGCCCAGAAGCGGTCGTCGCGCACCGCGCTATCGGCTCGGCATCACCTCGATGCTCGCAGCCCAATCGCTTCGATCGCGCTCGGCACATCGCGAAGTGTCAGCCCGCTCGAACTCGTCGACCGCCTATGCGCCCTTCGCCAATGGCGGCATAGGCGTGCTCGCCGCATGTCGATCGAACGCGTGCGCGACCAGCGCGACGGCAAGATCGCTCTATCAGCGCAAGGGCGCAGACGCTCGGCCGGGTCGATCGACCCGCTACATCGGCGATGATGAACGCGATGCTGCGGGAGACCCTTGCTGACCGGCACGGCGCGCAAGGCCGATCTGCCCGGCTGGCAGGCCGCCGGCAAGACCGGCACCAGCCAGGATTTCCGCGACGCCTGGTTCATCGGCTACACCAGCCATCTCGTGACCGGCGTCTGGCTCGGCAACGACGACAATTCGCCGACGAAAAAAGCCTCCGGCGGCGGCCTGCCGGTCGAGATCTGGTCAAGGTTCATGCGCGTAGCCCATCAAGGCGCGCCGCCGCAGCCGCTTCCGGGCGGACTCTGGCAGGGGAATTTTTGGCCCGGCGCGGCGGCGGAGTTCAATCAGGCGCCGGCGGCGGCGATCAATCCGCAGCGTCCCTTCGGCGGGTTTTTCGGCGAAGCGCCCATGGCGGCGAACCGCGCCGCGCCCGCGCCGGCCGAAGCCGGCGGGCGGAATAATGGGCTCGCGCCGCCGGGCCTCATCCCGCCAGGCCTTATCCCAAATGTCGGCGACGCGCGGCCCCGCCCCGCGCCCGCCGCCCAGCGCAATTTCTTCGATACGCTGTTTGGCGGCTAATCGCGCTTCCCGCCGTATGAAGCCGCCCCTTTGTCAAATGTGGGAAATCCCACCTTCGCCCGTTTCGTTCAGGGCTATCTCCAATTTGCGTCCAGCGGCGATCAAGCCCTGGCGCCAAAAGGGAGATTGAAAATGAACTTCCAAGTGATGAACATCCAGTCAGCCAGCGAACTCGACATCAACAGCGCGCTGCATGCAAAATTTGAGACCATCGACCAGGCGACCTTGGTGGATCGACTGACCGATTATTTGACCTCGGTTGGAAGAATCAGCGATGCGGCGAAGCTTGTGGCGGTCGAGACGAAGGAGACCGAATTCTATCAAACCATTTACGGCCTGCTGATCAGCGACTTCGCCTATGCGGACGTGACGCCGATTTTCACGGACCTCGCCGCCGATGAACAAACCTATGTGAACGCCTCGCCCGACGATCCGCTGGAAGCGACTTTCGCGTACGAATTTTCTCGCCAAGACGGCCAGTCTTTCAAATTTGCGGAAGGCCTCAAGGTGGGAACCAAGGCTGGCGTGAAGGCCAAGCTGCCATTTGTCGGCGAAGCGAATGTCGAAGTCAGCGCCGAGGTCAGCTTTTCGGCCGAACAAAGCTTCACCACCGTCGATACGACGAAATGGAGCTTCTCGGAAAAGATCACGGTGAAGCCCCGCACGGCGGTGAAAGCCACCGGCTATATTCGCATCGCGAAGCTCGACGCCCCCTTCCACTGCAATGTGAAAGTCCTCGATGGGAACGCCCTCATCCAAGTCAAGATCAAGGGTGATCAGCTCTACACGAGCTGGGTCGTTCCAATTGTCAATATGATGTCCGACGACGAGCGCTCTTTTGCGCTGTCAGGAACGATCACCGGCTCAGAGGCGGCCAAGATCTATGTGGAGGTCACGCCGGTCAATATTCCGATTCTGTAGCAGCTTGACGACCCCTGATCGTCGGGAGCGCTTTCCGGAAACTAGTCAATCGGAAAGCGCTTCCGGCCTCATTGACCGCCCCCATGAGAGCAGCTGAGCGCGCATTCACGCCGATCCCGAACTCTCCATCGATAAAGGCGATGCGGACCATGTTGGTCGCGCCCGGGGTGCCGAAGGGGACGCCGGCGACGATGATGATGCGGTCGCCGGGTTTGGCGAAGCCTTCCCGCGCGGCGAATTTTTCCGCGCGCTTCGCCATGTCGTCGAGGTCATGCGCGTCCTTGGTCACGACGGCATGCACGCCCCAGCTGATGGCGAGGCGGCCGGCCGTCTCGCGGTTCGGCGTCAGCGCGAGAATAGGCGCGAGCGGCCGCTCCCGCGAGATGCGGAACGCGGTCGAGCCGGAGGAGGTCCAGGCGACGATCGCCTTGAGATCCAGCGTCTCGGCGACATTGCGCGCGGCGACCGCGATCGCGTCGGCCCCTGTCGCCTCGGGCACGGCGGCGCGCTGGGCGTTGATGATGCCGCGATAATAGGAGTCGCGCTCGACCTCCTCGGCGATCTTGTTCATGGTCGCGACCGCCTCGACCGGATATTGCCCGGCGGCGCTTTCGGCCGACAGCATGACGGCGTCGGCGCCCTCGAACACGGCGGTCGCGACGTCCGAAACTTCGGCGCGGGTCGGCACCGGCGCCGAGATCATCGATTCGAGCATTTGCGTCGCGACGACCACGGGCTTGCCGAGCCGGCGCGAGGTGCGGTTGATGCGCTTTTGCAGGCCGGGCACTTTTTCAAGCGGCATTTCGACGCCGAGATCGCCGCGCGCCACCATCAGGCCGTCGGAAATCTCGACGATTTCGTCGAGCCGCGAAATCGCCTGCGGCTTTTCGATCTTCGACATCACCAGCGCCCGGCCGCGCGTGAGCTTTTTGACCTCGATCACGTCCTCCGGCCGCTGCACGAAGGAGACCGCGACCCAGTCCACGCCGGCCTGGAGGCCGGCCTCGAGATCGGCGCGATCCTTGTCGGTGATCGCCGAAACCGGGATCTCGGTATCGGGCAGGCTGACGCCCTTGCGGTTCGAGATCTCGCCGGCGACGTCGACGATGGCGACCGCGCGCGCCGCATCCGCCTCGACCACATGGAGCCGCACCTTGCCGTCGTCGATGAGCAGCGTATGGCCCGGCTCCAGCGCGCGCAAAATCTCTGGATGGGGCAGATAAACGCGGTCCTGATCGCCCGGCTCAGGGTTCGAATCGAAGGCGAAAGTCGCGCCCTTGACGAGCTTGACCGCGCGATTGGCGAAGGCGCCGATCCGCAGCTTGGGACCCTGAATGTCGAGGAGCACGCCGATCGCGCGCCCGCATTCGCTCTCAAGCGCGCGGATCATCGCGACCTGGTCGCGCATCTGGTCATGCGAGGCGTGGCTCATGTTGATGCGAAACACGTCGGCGCCCGCGCGAAACAGAGCGGCGAGCATCGCCGGATTGGCCGACGAAGGTCCGAGGGTCGCTATGATCTTGCACCGACGCAGACGCCGCATTGAAGCCTCGTTGCCTGAGTTCAAGGATTGGGCCGAGCCTGCCCGGGATCGGTCAATTGAACAGTCCAGTTCTTCGCTTCCTTGCCGGTGTCGACCTCGAAAAACCCGGTTCGATCGAAGCCGCGCACGAAGCAATCCTCGCGTCCGAGGATGCGGAATTCACGGTCGCGCGTGCACATGAAGGCTTTGCCCTTCCATTCGCCGCCGCGCTCATCCATCGCATAGACGTAATAGAATTCAGCCGCCAAAGGCCCGCGCACCAGAACTTCGCAGGCGCCGGCCTTCAAATTCCACCAGCCCTCGCTGACCCAGGTCTCGCCGTCCGTATAGGCCAGCGCGATGCTGACCCGGCCGCTGGTGGTGTTGCAAAGACGAAAATCGGCCCACGCCGACGGCGTTACGGCGAATAGAGCCGCCAGGACCATGAGGGGCGGGATAATGGGTCGCTTCATCGCCGTCAAGATCGCGGTCGCCTGTCACCTCGAAAAGCCGCCTTGGCGGGGCCGCCGGCGCCATTGGGCGCGGCCGGCGAACGCGAAGCCTTGAGAGATTCGCGCGCGGCTGCACGATTGCCGTCTCCTGCATTAATGCGCAAGCGAAACTTCCCCGCCGGATCGCGAGATTATCGATTCCTCGAGCGGCGAGCGGGAAGCCTCTTTCCACCCGCGCGAAAAATGCTCTATCCGTCTATTTTGTCGTTTTCCCGACCGCTTATCGCCGCCGCGCGCATATCCTTGGGTCAAGCTGAATTCTTAAAGCGAAATCTTGGAGCCAAAGTCTTGGAAAACCCCATGCCGGCTCCGTCGCGACCGGGCGCGGCGCCTGATCCGGTCGAGCAGGTCGAAGGACGCCTCGACGGCGGCGTTCTGCTCCTTTGCGATCACGCGGCCAATGCGCTGCCGAACGCCTATGGATCGCTTGGCCTGCCGCCGAGCCAGCTCGAGCGCCATATCGGCTATGACATCGGCGCGGCCTGGATGACCCGCCGCCTCGCCGAACGGCTTGAAGCCCCGGCGATCCTGAGCCGTTTCTCGCGCCTCCTCATCGATCCCAATCGCGGCGCGGACGATCCGAACTCTCGTCATGCAGATTTCCGACGGCAATCTCGTGCCCGGCAATGCGCGCATCGACAAGGCGGAGATCGCCCATCGCCGCGAGGCCTATTGGCGGCCCTACCGCGCCGCGATCGCCACGAAGATCGAAGCCATGCTGGCGCGCGCGCCGCCGCCCGCCGTCATCTCGATTCACACGTTCACGCCATTTTGGAAGACCCGGGCGAGGCCCTGGGAGATCGGCGTTTTGTGGGACAGCGATCCGCGCTTCGCCAAGCCGCTGATCACAGCGCTCGCCGAGGACGGGATCATCGTTGGCGACAACGAGCCCTATGACGGCGCGCTTGCCGGCGACACATTGGACGAGGAAGTCACGCGGCGCGGGCTCGCCGGGGTCCTGATCGAGACGCGCCAGGATCTCGTCGCGCGCGAAGACGCGGCGGCGGCATGGGCGGATCGGCTCGCGCGCGTTCTGCGCCCAATTCTGGCGCGCCCCGAGCTTCATCGGATAGAATATCATGCGAGCCGGACCGGACGCCATGTTCAAGGCTGACGCCGCGCTGTTCGCGGCGGCCCAAATCGCAGGCGAAATCGCGGGGACGAAATTGCGGGGATTGCGCCGGGCGCGGCTTGACGACCGCGCGCCAAACCCGCATTGCGAGCCTCCACGCCCATCCGCCTCGGGCGGCCATGTGGGGCCGGTTCCCGCCGCCGCCGCCGCAGCTAACGTCGATGACGGCGGATATTGCCGCAAACCG
>CAWESJ010000289.1:0-24556 GCA_963811015.1 uncultured Alphaproteobacteria bacterium
ATAAGGGCATCGCATCGTTCTCCTTAGAGGCGCGATACCAACAAAGGGGCAGGATACCAACCGGGATACCAGCAGCCGGACGCAAATGCCGGGAGCGCGACAAGGTGTCCGAAACCACCCCAGAGCGCGCGGGATGACAAAAACTTCGTTGATAATCAAACTATTACGGGGGCAATAGCGTAGCCGAGGCGGTGAAAAGATGCTGCGGAGAAGAGGTGAATGGTGCCAGGGGCGTCATCACAAATGTCACATAACAATTTGATCTTTAATAGACAATTGTCAGGGTGGAAAATCCTGAGGCCAACAAAAAGGCCAACAGCGCTTTTGCTGTTGAAAGCGGCATGAACCGCGCTAACCCTCGTCTTTTGCTTCTTCAGCCCGGCCGCGCGCCGGGCTTTTTTTTGATCGCTGTCGAGCCCTCGGTTTCGCGGACTGAAGCTTTTCAGCCTCGGTCTTTGCGGAAGCTAGAGACTTCGGCGATGACCGGCCCGTCAGGCCAAGCGGCACCTCCTCCGGCGAGAACAGCGCCTGAAGTTGGCCTAGTGAAGGATGCTCCCGCTCCCAATAGATCTGGCGCTTAAATCCTTCCCTATCGAGAAGGTAGACGGCGGTGTGAAGCGCCCGTCCTCCGAAGGCATCGAGGCCTCCGTAGACGTTCTTTTCGCCGGCGATGACCCAAACGGCTGCAAGCCCTTCTTGTTCAAGCATTGCTAAGAATGCAGCACGATCGACAAGGGCGGCTTTTGGCCCGACCTCGCTAACGGAAGGATCATAGAAGACCACGTTTCCTCTGGCGCCGACGTAGTTCAGCTTCCGCCCGTCGGAAAGACGTATCCGCAGTGCACTGGCCAGCCACGGTGCGGGCAACTCGACGTGAACAGTCTCGTCGAGCGAATAGTCGTAGCCGCTGCGCTCACACATGTAGTCGGCCACCGTTGCGCGCGTAGGCACTGCGGGCGCGCGCCATTCTCCAGGCACCGTCCAATCGCCGAACTGATTGACGGATGGATGCCAAGGGTACTCGCCCAGGAAGTAATCACCATGCAGCTCGATATGAGGCAGGCCATGAGGGTCGGTCAGCGTCTTCTTTGAGAGGTCGCAGAGGAGCTTCTTTTCGTCTTCCTTTTTCACAACAACGCAATGCAGACGGAACCAAGTGTCTCGCTCCAACTCTTCGCGACCGCCAACCATTCCTCGCTGACGCCAACTGGCGAAGGCATGAAGGCACAGCCATCTCTGTTTGGTCTTGGGATTCACAACGTCGATCAGCGAAGCGTCGTTGATGACGTCCTGGTCACTGTTCAACCAAGCAATCCGTTCGGCGGGGCTCACCGACTGGAGCTTGGGCTCCATTGGCACCCACCAAGTTCGTTCCCATTGCGCCCAACCATCGTAATTCGTTCGTGTGACGAGGAGGGAGGGGTCGATGTCGCGCATGCGTAACTCACGCGCGCTCCCATAGCCCCGATCCTCGCCCTCCTGATAGTCGCCATAACCGCCTAGGAACGCCAGATTGTCGGACATCATGGCCGCGAGCTCGTACAGGGCCAGCCATTGGTATTTCTTGCCGATCCGCTCGACGCGATGGTCACGGCGGTCGCTACCGCGTCCACGATCTCTTTGTCCGAAGCGCTCAGCTGTCCAGCCCAGATCGTGAGCGCGCTTACAGATCCATCGACGCGCCCATTGGGTGTTGAAGCGAGCTTGCTGCTCGCTCCGGTGGGGCGCAAAAAGGGTGAAGGCGATGAAATCTTTTGCGCGGACTCTACAGTCCTCCCACTGTTCTTCAGTGAGGAGCGATTGAAAGTGGTCGTTCGCCACGTCAAGAACGTCCTTCTCGCTACGATGTGGCAAACGCGTTCCCTCCATCGCGGCCGCAGCATCGAGGATCGCGCTGAGCGCTCCGATCTGCTCTTGTGTCGCACCTTCCTCGAACTCTTGCACCCAGGATAGCCATACTTGCCGGTAGGTCGGGTAAGTGGTCGATCCGATTGTTGCCGGGCTCCAATCATCCAGGCACCTGTCGATGACGTAACGAGCGAAGTCGCCGTCATGGATCGTAGAGCTGACGATCGCGTCAGAGAAACGCTGCCCTTTTCCATAGTCCATCGTGAAGAGACTCGATTACCCGATCCGGCACATGCTCGGGCGGCCAAGGGCTCGTGTAGGGCGGCTCGAAAAGAGTTGGCTCAACGGTGCTCGGTAGCTCGCCCGAATCTCTACGTACTCGATGATGCCGTAGGCGTTGTCGCGCAGCAGGATGTTTACTGGTGGCGTTCCCTTGGCGAACACCAGATCAAACACGGTGGCGGCAAGCTCGCCGAGGTAACTGCTTGCTACCCCCTGAAGGACTGCACCGTACGCACCCGCATAGAGCCGCTCAAGAACATACAGGTCGTCCACATTGTTGAAGCGACGCAGGATCGACGCGGCAAGGTCTAGCCGTGTGGCGAATATGACTGCCAGGGATTTCGTTGCGCGGTCGCGCACCCAACGGTTCGAAGTGCTTAAGAGCCATCCCAGCGTAATTGCGGCGAGTTCCGCGCGATCGGCCTCGATCGCCTCCGTGCCGTTTTCCAGCCCCCAGGTGATGAGTGTCTCGATAGCGCTGCCCTCGTTGTCACCATCATCAGCGACGTAGAGCGACCATTTGTCATCGCGCTCCGGCATGGAGTACTCGCGCAGGCGCTTATCTAGGTAAAAGGCGTTGAACTTGTTGGCTGGCTCCGTCGCCACAGACAGCAGCACATCGTTCATGCGATGGGCGAGAAACTTGCGGACCAGTTCGAACGTCCGATCCGAAAAATGAGCTTGGTCGCGCCAAAGCAGGCTCTCTTCAAATGCCCTTCTCGTTTCCCAGGTCGGCTTCCCAACATCGAGTAGCTCGACATCGGCACGCTCAGGAAGTTGAACGGCCAGGGCCTCGACGATGCCTGCGTAACGATAGCTCTCTTTGCCGAAAACGATCTCGCGTAGGCGCGTGCCATCGGCAAACGCCTTATCCACGCCCCCGAGTGCAAGATGTTCATCCAGCACACGCGAGGCGATGGCGTGATCGCTGAAGCGCTCGAACGTGAAGCGCACCATCGCGCAGAGCGTTTCGTCGTCCTGGCGCACCACTTCAACCGACAACAGGCCTTCACTCTCGAGTTGAGTCAGAAGGCTGCGCTCGATGCTACCTCCCGATGGCAATACCTGTTCGAAGAGTTTGATGGCGTCTTCCCGGGTCACATAATTTTGCCGCGCGTCCAGCAGTAGCTTGGCAAAGCCATCGATGGCGGACTTCACGATCCCGAAAGCCGGATCGAGCTTCATGCGTCGGCTTAGCTGCTTGGCGACAGCGTCGTTATAGAAGCCGAAAATCGCTGTGACACCACGCAATCCGCGCGGCAATTCTCGCCGGCCTTCCCGTTCGAGAAAGTCGCAACAGGTTTTTAGAAAAAGCGGGTTCTCAAACTCTGGCACCAAGTTGGGCGCGCCGGGTCTAACGATTCCGCGTTTGCTCAGGTACATTTTCGCGGCGGCGCCGCCATCACCACTAAATCCAGGGTGCTCAATGCGGGCGAGGTGCTCTTCATCGACATCCTCAGGCACGACGTGCGCGACAAACGTCGATCGGCACGACAGTGCGACGCAGACGTTTTTGAACGGTTCGACGGTCTTCAGGAAAGAGGCTAGACGGGTCGGCCAAATGTCCAACCCATGCCGCTCGTTGAGAGCATCGACACAGATCAGCGCGCGCACGCCAGCAGCCTGCGCAGCCGCATCCATGCTACCGAGGAAATGCTTCACCTGCTGACTGGAAGGAAGATCCAACTCCGCCATGATCTGCCGCCACGGCTCGCTGTCGGTGAGCGAACTTCCAAGTACCAGAAGAGCCGGCCGCCCTAGTTGGATTTGGTGTTGGACGACATCAGCAAGGAGGTGCGACTTCCCGATGCCGGCGGGTCCCTCCAGCAGCACAGCCTGACAGTTGGCGAGATACCAAACGTCAGACCCGAGCGCGTCGCGAACTTCGCTGAGCAGATCGAGCAAATGATACAGATTGTGCTGAGCCCAGTGTTGCGGGTCGCGCCCCGACGATCCTGGCTTTCTGGGCGGTATTCCGAATGTCCAGCTCACCGCTGAACGCGCGCAGGCCTGACAGCGAGAAGCGCTATCGGACCATTCCTGTAACGGCAGCGGGGTATCTGCTTCGACAGGTCTGGCTCGCAGGCGATCGGTGAGATCATCCAGCGCCTGCTCCAGCGGCCGGGAATGATTGTCTTCTTCGCCTACCGGAACCGCTTCTTTGATCGCTCGAAGGGTGGAACTCCCTTTTTCTCTCAGCCCGGTGGCCCATCGGGCTAGCGCCTTCCCAAACTTCGGGTCGCGAACCAGCGACAGGAACTTTTGCCGAACCGGGAGTTCGACATTGCTCTCGGGTGTGTATCGCGAACCCAGGCCCGCCCGAGCTTTCTCGAACTGGTCTTCAAACCAACCTTTGGTCAGAGACTGAACCCCGAACCAGTAGATCAGACGGCCGGCATACATCGCGTCATCGCGCGACAATCGGCTACTGAGGGCGCTCTTATCCCAGAGGTAAATTTGAAGCTTCCGCTCAGATTCCTTTGCGGTTTTTTCCCACCTCGCTTTCCAAGTTTCCCACTTGGCGAGCGCGCTCAATCCTTTCGCAGGCTTCACGTCCGGCAGGTCGAACGGCAGGCAGACAATGTACTCGGTCAAATTTGGGTGTTTGATCAGCGCCGTTTGAATTGATTCGCTGAGTTGTTGCGAAAGAGAGGCGTCCCAGGTGAAGAGGTATTTCGCCTGCCATCCACGTTCCGATCCGTCCGCTTGGCGGAGGAAACATTCGACGCCAGCATCACCCCCGCGACCTTTTCGAAAGAATGCCGAATTCGGTTCCGCCGGTTCCAGCGAAGCCAGTTGAGCGCATAGCTCTTCGAACCCGGAGTTGCGGCTGTTGTCGTGAGCGCGAATCGTCTCGAAGCTAATGTCGGGCAGCGCCAAGCTTTCCTCCTTAAGCGGATAAGGAGGCATATTCATTTCCACTTTGTTCCGCAACGAGTGATTGAGGCGGCTGAGGTTTGTGACAGCGTAGAGCACGACGCGGAGTATCGACGTCACTATGGTCAAGTCTATGGCCATCATGGAGTATCGGATGGCGCGCAACAGACCGACGCCGCTCGCGCCGGACCCGCATGATTCCGCTCTCCCGGCGTATCAACAATTCCTTCACCTCCGCGAAGCCGGCTCGCCGCCTCGATGTAACTCGTCTCGTCAGCCGCAATCTCGCACCCGAGGCCGATCGGAAGAACTGGGGCGCCGGCAAGGCGTTGGAAATCTTCGAGAGCCGGCTGGGGATGGTCACCCGACGGCTCGGCGCTCATCCAATCCTGCTGGCGACCACTTCACCGCGGGCGATATTTTAGTGACCTATGCGCTGGAAATCGCGCAGAGAACCGGCTGCCTTGCGCTCGGCGAAGAGGAGCGCGCCTATGTCGCCAGCACCAGCGAGCGCGAAGCCTATAAGCGGGCGATGGAGACATGTCAGGACACGAAGGCACGGGGTCGCCGGGCTGGCCGGACATTGACCGCTCCAGCGCGAAGCGTACATTGAAAGCTCGGCAAGGGGAGCGGTAAGCATCCCCGTCATGGTCCTATGGAGCCGAGGCGGCGTGAAACCTACGCGGCTACGTGAGTGCTGAACGCTGGAAGTTTGGGGTAAGTAAGGCAATGGCGTGCAGCGCTGCGACATTGATGTCTCCGCTGCGTCCGCCGTCGCTCACACCTCATCGTGCGACGTTTCCTCTGAGGCGGAATGGGTCTCTTCCTTCCGTTCTTTCCGTTCAATTTCGAACGCCCGCTTTCCCTTCGCAGTCCAGAGCGCCAACGCCTTCTCGCGCTCATCGCTTCGGAGCTTATTGGCCATCCAGATGAGCGCACCGTAAAAGGCCACACGATCATCGCCGGTCAGGTCCACGATGCCGGCTTTGACGACGAGGCCGCCGAGTTCGATCAGATGTCGCGTGCGCTTGCGGCGCTCGACCTGCCAGGCGCGCATGTCATGCCGCGCCTGTGCCGTCTGATGACGGTTGCGCGCCACTGTGTTGCGCCGAAGCGCCGCCAGTGTCGCGGCCAGGCGCCGACGCAGTTCGTCGCGACCGGCCCTGAAAGTACGCGGCCCCGCGTTTCGCCCATGCCTCCCTCTTTCCGGCATCCTTGGTTTCGGCCAGCACGATCAATGCTCCCGCCAGTTCTTCCGCGTTGAGCGCATCGGCTCCAGTCGAAATGACCAGCTCGCCAAGCTGTTGCACCTTGCGGTTTCTGAGGTCTCGCGCCTTGTATTCGAGCGACTTCAGTTCTGCATCGAAATCCCGTGGCTTGCGCATCATGTCCTCCACATGCTGTTTGGTGAGGCGATGATAGTCGAGCGCCTGCCGAAATGATGTAAGGTTGCCGGGACAGTTGGGGACGGCGTGGTCCCTCCCGAGAATTTTTCGAGGGAGGGCGCGCTTATACGTCGTTCCGACGTGCGCTTCGCTGTGATGATGTTCGGATCGCGATGGCGATCTATCATCTTCACGTCAAGGTCATCGGCCGCAAATGCGGCTCCAGCGCGGTGGCGTCCGCAGCCTACCGTTCGGCCTCGCGGTTGCGCGACGACAGGCTCGGGCGCAGTCACGATTTCTCGGCCAAGCGCGGCGTCGTCCATTCCGAGGTGTTGCTGCCGGAGAATGCGCCGGAGCCGTGGAAGGACCGCGAACGACTTTGGAACGATGTCGAGGCGCTCGAAATCGGGAAGGATGCGCAACTCGCCCGCGAAGTCGAATTTGCCCTTCCGCGCGAGATGCCGCTGCGACACGGCAACAGGCGCGCGACGATCTGATCGACGGCTGGGATCGCGACCGTCAGGCGTCGCCGGGCCGCAGCCGTATCATCCTCACCCACACCAATGCCGAGGTGCGCGCCTTGAACGAGGCCGCGCGCGGCAGGATGCGGGACGCCGGAAATCTCGGCGACGAGGTGCGCCTGGTGGTCGAACGCGGTGAGCGCGGCTTCGCGCGCGGAGATCGCGTCATATTTCTTCAGAACGAGCGCGGCCTCGGCGTCAAGAACGGCACGCTCGGCGCCATCGAACAGGTCAGCACGCAGAGCATGAGCGTGCGCACCGACGACGGTCGTTCCGTTCGTTTTGACCTGAAGGATTACGACCGCATCGACCACGGCTATGCCGCAACCATTCACAAGGCGCAGGGCATGACCGTGGACCGCACCCATGTTCTGGCGACGCCGGGCCTGGACGCCCACGGCGGCTATGTCGCGCTGTCGCGCCAGCGCGACGGCATGGAGCTGCATTATGGCTATGACGACTTCGCCAGCCAAGACCGGCTTGCCCGCACCCTGTCGCGCGACCGGGCGAAGGATATGGCGTCTGATTACGAGCGACTTGAGCCGGCGCGCGATTATGCCGAACGGCGCGGGATCACTTTCCGCGCCCGCGTGGCCGAGATCGTGCGCAAGGTCGTGCCCGAGAAGGTGCGCGGCATGTTCGACGGCCTGCGCCTGCCCGCCGATGGCGGACAGGGGCCGGAAAGGAAGGTGGCGGAAGACCCGGAAGCGGCGCTGCGCCGCGCCCGCACCAAGTCGCTCATCCGCCATGCCCGCGCCGTGGATGCGATCTTCGAAACGCTGGAGAGAGGCGGGAAGGCCAACCCGGAGCAGGTGAAGGAATTGCAGGAGGCCCGCAAGGTCTTCGAGGAGGTGCGGCCCTATGGCTCGCACGATGCCGAAGCCGCCTACAAGAAGAACCCGGAACTCGCCTCGGAAGCGGCCACGGGGCGCACCGCCCGCGCCATCCGCGCCCTACAACTCGAAACCGAACTGCGCACCGATCCGCAGCGCCGCGCCGATCGCTTCGTGGAACGCTGGCGGGAGCTCGGCCAGACCAGCCAGCGCCAGTATCAGGCGGCCGACATGTCCGGCTACAAGGCCACGCGATCGGCGATGGGCGACATGGCGATGAGCCTCGAACGCGATCCGCAGCTCGAATCGATCCTCGCCGGCCGCAAGCGAGACCTCGGAATCGGGGTCGAATTGGGCCGCCGACTCGGACTGGAACTCGCCTTCAGCCACGGCATCGACCTTGGCAGAGGCCGGAACATCGGACTTTGACCCCGCCTATTTTCCGCCACCGGCGCGCCACGCTGCGACGGCGCGCAAAACCCTCTTGCACAGCGATAAATCCATGTCCTGTCTGGCTCGGGAGCAGTCAGAAAAAGCCAGCAGGAGGCGACGCAGCCGTGCGCCAACCAGACCGTATCATCCGCCTGAGAACTGTCCTCGCCCGGACCGGCCTGTCGCGGTCCACCATTTACCGAAAGATCGCCGAGGGCACCTTCCCGGCACAGATCAAAATCAGCGCCAACGGCGCGGGCTGGCATGAATCCGAAATCGACCGCTGGATCGCCAACCCCCTTGCGTGGCGGCCGGTGCCAGAGGTCGATGATGGTCGGTGACGCGACCGCGCCCCTGGCTCAGTGCAAGAGCGATGTCTTTCGTCAGGGGCTTCCTTTCAATTTATCAATGCAGTCTGACCATGCCTGCATCAGCTCGATCCGTTCTTGCCAATAGCTCGCCCGGTTGTAGGCACGCCGGATTTCGTTCTGATCCTGATGCCCGAGCGCGGCCTCGATTACATCGGGTCGGAAACCCCGTTCGTTCAATATCGAGCTTGCAGCGGCCCGAAAGCCATGCGCGGTCATCTCATCCTGTGTAAAGCCCATGCGCCGCAGCGCGGCGTTCATGGCGTTCTCCGATAGGGGACGAGCATTGGAGCGGATAGAGGGGAACACGAGCGTGCTCCGGGCGACCTCTTTCACCTCGTGCAGCACATCGAGCGCTTGTCGGGAGAGCGGCACGTCATGCGGCCGGCGAACCTTGGTGCGGGCGCCGTCGATGCGCCAGATTCCCTCCTCCGCGTCGATTTCTGCCCATGTTGCGCCTCGGACCTCACCGGGGCGGGCGAACGTCAGCGCGGTGAACTGAAGAGCGCATCGGAGCGTCGGCCAGCCGTCATAGGCGTCTATCGCCACCAGAAGCGCGCCGAGTTGCTTCTCGTCGGTGATTGCGGCCCGATGCTGCACCTTCGGTGCCATCAGGGCGCCGCGCAGCAGAAGAGTCGGATCGTCCTTGGCCCGCAGCGTGGAGACAGCGAGCCGGAAGACGGTGCCGACTACGCTACGCAGCCGCCGCGCCGTCTCCCGGCGCCCGCTGCGTTCGATACGCTGCAGCAATGCGAGGAGTTCCGCCGGCGTGATATCTGCGATTGGTCGGGTGCCGAGGTCTGGGCCGGCGAGATCGACAAGCAGCCATCGGTTCTTCGTGACGGTGGACGCCGCGGCGCCCTCATCCTCGATGCGTTGCAGATATTCCTCGGCAACGCCCCCGAAAGTGTTCGTGGCCGAGATCACAGCCGTCAGCTTCGCAGCCTTCTTGTTGGCCCCAGGATCGACTCCCGAGGCCAACAGCTTCTTGGCTTCGTCGCGCAGCCGCCGCGCCTCGACGAGGGGAACGGAGGGATAGGCGCCGTGGGAGAGCTTCTTCTGCTTACCGTTGAACCTGTATGCCTGGTTCCAGAGCCGCGCGCCGCTTGGCTTCACAAGGAGGTAGAGCCCGCCGCCATCGGAGAGCTTGTATTCCGACTCCCGGCCCTTGGCGGCGCGGCACGCTGTATCTGTCAGGGGCATTGACGCCTCCCGGCTGTTGGCCTCGGGCCAGCAGATACCAGGGCGAGGCCAACATCAAGGCCAACAAATTCATGAGATCGGGTGATATCCGAAGATGCCGATTGAGACGGCGGAAGGCGTCAAAATCCAAAAAATAACAATCATATCAATGCAATATGACGCCAGTTGAGACGTCCTGAGATGCCGGGAGATTAGGGGGATGGTGCCCAGGGGCGGAATCGAACCACCGACACTGCGATTTTCAGTCGCATGCTCTACCAACTGAGCTACCTGGGCGTTGCGACGGCCAAGCGGCTCGGACGCGACGCGACTTATAGAGGAGCCGCGCGCCCATTGTCCAGCGCCGCTTGATTTGGAATTCGCCAAATCGTCGCATTTCTCGCCGAACGGGCGCGCTTGCCGACGGGCTCATCCGATCGGCAAGGAATCAGTCGAACCAAAAGAATTCGAGCAGGTTTCGAAATGGCTGGTCGATCGTTAAATCGCGCTCTCGCTCCGATCCCCGTCGGCCTCCGCGACGAAGCGACAGATCCGATCAATCGTGCGGGCGTCGAGGAGCAGGGGCGCGTGGCCCTGGCCGTCGACGATTTGGACTTCGCATCCAGGATGCCGGCGCGTCATCTCGGCGAGCGTCTCAGCCGATAGAACGTCGGAATTCGCGCCTCTGATCACCAGAAGCGGGACATTGCGCAGGCCGTCGAATTGCGGCCAGAGCGTGGGCAGGGGCTGCTCGAGGTCGAGGCTTTCGAGCGGCTTCATGAGCATTGGATCATAGCGCGCGCTCAACTGTCCCTTGGCGTCGGCGAAGGTGATCTTCGCGTAGAGGGCCCAATCCGCTTCGCTGAGCCCAGTGAATTGCTGGCTCATGAGCCGTTTGATGAGGTCGACGGCGTCGGGGGTCGAAACCGGCTGCGGCAGCTTGCCGACATAGCTGCGGATGCGCGCCATCCCGCGCGGCTCGATGACCGGACCTATATCGTTCAATATGACGGCATGAATGACGGCCGGCCGCGCCGCCGAAAGAACCATCGCGTGGAGGCCGCCGCGCGAGGTTCCGATGAAGCTCGCGCGGTCGATTTCAGCCGCGGTCAGAACCGCCAGAAGGTCGCCGCTTTCGACCTCGAGCGTGTAATTTCTCCAGTCCGGATCGCGGTCGGACAGGCCGCGGCCGCGATAATCGACGGCGAGCACCCTGCGTTTGGCGCCGATGCGGCCCGCTGCGAGCGCGCTGGCGAGCGGCCCGAAATCAGCCGAGTTGCGCGTGAGCCCGGGCAGGCAAACGACGGGAACGCCTAGGTCGCGCGGCGAGCCATAGTCGCGGACATGAAGCGTCAGCCCGTCGGCGGCCGAGAAATAGCGGCCCGCAAAGGGAAGCTGCAAAATGGTCATGCGAACTCCGAATGGCCGGCGCGGCGCGCGGTCCGTGGGAGCGCGTGCTCCAACTTTAGAGCATCTGTGTGAAAAAGCTCATCGCTTTTTTCGACGCGCCAACCGCGCGCCAAGAGTTGAGCCGCCATCCCGATCGGCTCCAGGCGCCGCCTGGGTCTTGATTTGTAAAGGGTTTTTTTACCAAACGGATAACGTAGGGGAACCGATGTCGAGCGGCTTTGTTGACCGGGCATGAAACAGACGCCTGAAAAGACTTTGCCGGTTGTCCTCGTTGTGGAGGACGAACCCTTCGTGCGGATGATGGGCGCGGGCGCGCTCGAGGACGCGGGCTTTGGCGTGATCGAGGCTTGCAACGCCGATGAGGCCTTGCGCGTGCTCGCGGTTCGCTCGGACGTGGGCGTCGTCTTCACGGACGTCGACATGCCGGGATCCCTCGACGGCCTGGCCTTGGCGCGGCGCGTGCACGACGGCTGGCCGCGGATCGGCGTGGTCGTAACCTCCGGGCGCTATCTGTTGGGCGAGGAGCCGTTGCCGCATGGCGACCCGTTCGTGGCCAAGCCCTATGCCGTGAAGGCCCTGTTGCGCCGAATCGAAGAGGCGATGGAGCGATGGCGGTCAGAAAGCGATGGCGTCTGAATTCGCCGGGACTCCGACGCTTTGGAATTTCTCTCTGGAATTTGAGAGTCAGAGCTTGGCTTGAGCCTTATGGCCGGCCTCGTCGGCGCCAGGCGCGCTATCGCCGAAGCGGACCCGGTAGACGCCCAGGTTTTCCATCACGCGCTGCACGTAATTGCGGGTCTCCGTGATCGGAATGCGCTCGACCCAATCGATCGGATCGACGCCAGGCTTGCGCGGATCGCCATAGGCGTCAATCCATTGCTTCACCCGCTTGCCGCCGGCATTGTAGGCGGCGAAGGTCAAAATGTAGGAGCCGCGATGCTCGGCAAGCAGCTCGCCGAGATGCGCGGCCGCGAGTTGGGCGTTGAAGGCGGCGTCGGACAAGAGCCTGCTCTCGTTGAACGCGACGCCGGCGTGGTCGGCGGTGCGTCTCGCCGTGGATGAAATCATCTGCATCAAGCCTTTGGCGCCCGCGGTGGAGACGGCGTTCGGGTCGAACGCGCTTTCCTGGCGCGCGATCGAGTAGACGATCGACGAGTTGGCGGAATGTTGCAAAGGTTGATAGGCCGGAACGCCATAGTTGGGGAAGGCGAGCGTATCTATGGCGATGCCGCGCTGGCTCGCCGCCTTGCCAACCGCGAGCGAGACATGGGCGTCCTGCTGGCTCGCGACGACGCTTGCAAGCGCCGCGATTTGGCGTTCATCGCCAAGTCCGCGCACAGCTTCGATGGCGAGGGAGGTCGCGGAATTTTTTTCGCCGATTGCGTAAAGCAGCTCGATCGCCTTGATCGAATCGTCGCGGGCCTCGCCGGTGGCTTCATTGTCGAGGGTGCGGATCGGCAAGGTCGCCAGCCCGAGCTTTCCGCGCGCGAGCTGGCCGTAATAGGTTGTCGGATGCGCCGCCGCCTGTTGGTAGAATGCGCGCGCGTTTACGATCGCGTCCTCGCCCGCGGAGGCTTCGGCGGCGCGGCCTTGCCAATAGGCGGCGCGCGCGCGCGACATCGGCGTCTCGGCGAGCTTCGCCAGCGTCGAAAAATGATCCGCCGCGCGGGCCGGATCGTTCAGGAAGCGAAGCGCGATCCAGCCGGCGTGGAACTCGGCCTCCATCTTCATCTCATGCGACATCGCGGAATGTTCGGCGCAAAGCTTGTAGGCGGTCTTGGCGTCGTCCTGATCGAGCAGCTTGCGGGCGAGAAGCCGGCGTTCGATCCACCATTCGTCGCCATTGACGATGAGGGCGGGGTCGCGCGGCGCCGCGAGCATGATGTCCACGGCCTCGCGGATCTTCTCCGCCCGGCGCAGCTTTTGGATTTGCGCGAACATGAAACCGGGGTCCGCGCGAAGCGGCGCGGGAACCGCGGCGAGAAGCTTGTCGCTCGGGGCCTCGTCCATGACCGCGGCGCGCGCCTTGGCGAGGGCCATCACGTCCGGCCCGGCGAGGGCGGCGGCGCGAAAGGCGCTCGCGACCTGTTCCTTGTAAAGCAGGCGATCGGCGCGAAATTTATGGTCGGCCTTGCTCAAATAGGATCCGAAATCCGCCTTGATCTTGGCCTCGATCGACGCGTTGACGTCGGCCTCGCGCCAGACCTCGCGAACGAGAGCGGCGGCTTCGGAGGTCTTGCCTTCATCGGTCAGCACATGGGCCAAGGCGAGCTTGCCGGCAGGCGTTTCCGGGAGCCTTTGCGCGAAAAAGGCCTTGATGAGGCCGGGGCTCTTGCGATCGCCGTAAAGCGC
Source organism: uncultured Alphaproteobacteria bacterium (assembly GCA_963811015.1). Taxonomy (GTDB): domain Bacteria; phylum Pseudomonadota; class Alphaproteobacteria; order Rhizobiales; family Beijerinckiaceae; genus Methylocapsa. The sequence continues at coordinate 13,491 of CAWESJ010000289.1, forward strand.
CTCTTCGCTGCGTTTGCGCAGCCAGGCGAGCGCCGGCCATGTCGGATGCGCTTCGGCGAAGGCCTGAATCCGCTCGAAGCCGGCCTCGCGCGGAAAATTCCGCAAGGCGATCCATTCGAGGGTGATTTGAACGGTCTTGTCTTTCGCGGTCCTGGCCGCGGCGTCGCCGGCGGCGAAAGCGCCGGCCTTATAGAAGCCGATCGCCTCCGAAAGGCCGGTCAGGTCGAGGCCCAGCTGCCTTGCCACGAGCGCAGGCGATATATTCCGCGACGTAGCCTCGCTCGGCGCGAAATTGCGGCCGCGCGGGCTCAGGGCCGGGTCTTCGTCGTCCTGGAAATCGCCCTCGCGAAGATAGGGGACGTTCGGGGTGCGGAAATCCGGGTCGAGCCAGGCTAGAGCTTGCGGATCGTCCTGAACGCCGAAGAGATCGAGCCCGACGCCTCGCTTCTCGATCCATGCGCCGGCGAGCCCGAACACGGCCGAGGCGCAGATCCCGGCCGCGAGCCGGAAATTGGATTGCCTCTTGAGCATGCTTCGTCCAATCTTATAAAGCGACGCTAAAGAAGATCAATTTCAACTCAATCTTTATTAACAAAGGACGCAATTGGCAAAGGGCCGGCTCGCGATGCGGTCGTTCCGCTCTTTTCGGACGGACCATTGGCGTCTATGTGTCGCTGCTGGAGCGAGTCGGGCTTGGCGTTTGGAAGTGAGCCTGCAAATTGCGGCGTCTATCGGGCGGATTAGGGGAAAGGTTGGAGCGGGATGGCAAAAAAGGCGGATTTCAAAGGCTCGATCACCGCGCTCGTCACGCCATTTCGGGCCGGCGCGTTCGACGAGCCCGCCTTCCGCGCCCTGGTCGATTGGCAGATCGAGAGCGGCACGCATGGCCTCGTCCCAGCCGGAACGACCGGGGAAAGCCCGACGCTGTCGCATGAAGAGCATCGCCAGGTGGTCGCCGCCTGCGTCGCCGAGGCGAAGGGGCGCGTGCCGGTCATAGCCGGCGCCGGATCGAACAATACGCAAGAGGCGATCGGCCTCGCCCAATTCGCCGAGAAAGCCGGCGCCGATGGACTTCTCGTGGTGACGCCCTATTACAATAAGCCTTCGCAGGAAGGGCTTTACCGCCACTATAAGGCGATCAATGACGCGGTCGGCATCCCGATCATCATCTACAATATTCCGCCGCGCTCCGTGGTCGACATGTCGGTCGACACGATGAAGCGTCTGTTCGAGCTGAAGAACATAGCCGGGGTCAAGGACGCGACCGGCAATCTCGCCCGCACCGCGCAGCAAAGGCAGGCGCTCGGCCCCGATTTCCTCCAGCTCTCGGGCGAGGACATGACCGCTTTGGCCGTGAACGCGCTCGGCGGCCATGGCTGCATATCGGTGACCTCTAATGTCGCGCCGAAGCAATGCTCGGAAATGCAGGAAGCCAGTCTCGGCGGCGACCACGTGGCGGCCTTGAAGCTGCACGACCGCCTGAGCCCGCTTCACGCGGCTCTGTTCGTCGAGCCCAATCCCGCCGGGCCCAAACATGCGCTCGCCGCGCTCGGCAAAATCGCCGAGGAGGTGAGGCTGCCCATGTTGCCCGCGTCCGAGGCCGCGCAGGCGCCGATCAAGGCCGCGATGGTTCACGCCGGCCTCATCAATGCGTGACTTTCTTTTGTTGCTTTCGTCGCTCTCGCCGTGCGGGGTCCGCTGAGTGGCCGAAAAAAAGGAGCGTCCCTTCAAGATCGCGGCGGAAAATCGCCGGGCGCGGTATAATTACGAGATTGGCGAGACATTCGAGGCGGGCTTGATGCTCACCGGCACCGAGGTGAAATCCTTGCGCACGGGCAAGGCGACGATCGCGGAAAGCTACGCCTCGGTCGATCAGCGCCGGCGAGCTTTTTCTCGTCAACGCCAATATTCCCGAATATTTGCAGGCCAATCGCTTCAATCATGAGCCGAAGCGGCCGCGCAAGCTGCTTTTGAAATCGCGCGAAATCGCCAAGCTTTCGCAAGCGACCGAGCGCGAGGGCATGACCATCGTGCCGCTGAAGATCTATTTCAACGAAAAGGGCAGGGCGAAGATCGAGATCGCCCTGGCGCGGGGGAAACAATTGCACGACAAGCGCGAGACGGAAAAAAAGCGCGACTGGAATAGAGAAAAGGGGCGCTTGCTCCGGGATAAGGGGTGATGCGCGAAGGCCCCGATAATCACAGGTTCGCGGCGGCGGCCGCAGTTTAGCTCATGTCCCACAACACCTTCGGCCATCTGTTCCGCGTCACGACTTTTGGCGAGAGCCACGGGCCGGCGATCGGCTGCGTCGTCGACGGCTGCCCGCCGCTGCTCGCGCTGAGCGAAGCGGATATCCAGCTCTTCCTCGACCAGCGCCGGCCCGGACCGTCGCGCTTCACCACGCAGCGTCAGGAAGCCGATCAGGTCAAGATCCTTCCGGCGTGTTTCTCGAGGAAGAAACAGGCCGCCAGGTGACGACGGGGACGCCGATCGCGCTGTTGATCGAAAACACCGACCAGCGCTCCAAGGACTATGACGAGATCAAGGACAAATACCGGCCGGGCCACGCCGATTTCACCTATGACGTCAAATACGGCATCCGCGACTATCGCGGCGGCGGCCGCGTCCTCGGCGCGCGAGACGGCGGCGCGGGTCGCGGCCGGCGCCGTCGCGCGCAAGGTCATGCCCGGCGTCGACCGATGCGCGGCGCCCTGGTGCAGATGGGCCCGCATCAGATCGACCGCGCGCGCTGGGACTGGGACGAGATCGGGCGCAACCCGTTCTTCTGCCCCGACGCCGAGGCGCGCCGCCTTCTTCGAGGCCTATCTGGACGGCATCCGCAAGGCCGGCTCCTCCATCGGCGCGGTGATCGAGATGGTGGCCGAAGGCGTGCCCGCCGGGCTGGGGCGCGCCGATCTACGGCAAGCTCGACGCCGAATCTGGCCGGCGCGCTGATGTCGATCAACGCGGTCAAGGGCGTCGAGATCGGCGAAGGCTTCGCCGCCGCCGAGCTTACCGGCGAGGACAATGCCGACGAAATGCGCATCGGCAATGACGGCTCGCCGCTGTTCCTGTCCAACCATGCCGGCGGCATTCTGGGCGGCATCTCGACCGGCCAGCCGATCGTCGCCCGTTTCGCGGTCAAGCCGACCTCGTCGATCCTGCAGCCGCGCCGCACCGTCGACCGCAACGGCGCCGAAGCCGAGATCGTCACCAAGGGCCGCCACGATCCCTGCGTCGGCATTCGCGCCGTGCCGGTGGGCGAGGCCATGGTCGCCTGCGTGCTCGCCGACCAGTTTCTGCGCCATCGCGGCCAGGTGGGGCAGAGCGTGAAATGGCCTTTTGCGCTATAGCGCCACGGTCGCCGCAGGCGCTCAGTTCATGCGCGAGACCACGGCGAGGCGTTTGATCTCGCCGCTTTGATAGGCCTGCAGAAACGCGGTGTAGTTTCGAAACGACACGCATCCGTTCGAAGCGCCGTTCGGACCGAGCATGTAGGTATGCGCGAGCAGGCCTGTGCGTCCGTAGACTTGGCCCCCGAGAGGCGTGAGGCGCAACGCCCGCACCCCGTGGAATGGCGCCTCGCGCGGCGAAAGTTCGTAGACGGTCGGCGGCGTTGCTCCGCGCATGCGTTCGTTGACGTAACGCGGATCGTCCAGCCTGTCGCCGAGGCCGGAATGCGCTTCCAATCTCGTTCCATTGGGAAGGTAGACGGTATGCGCCGAAATATCGTAAATCGCGGTGCCGCGCTCGTAACGCGGCGACGGGCTCGAAGCGACGCTCTTGGTGTTGTCAAGCACGACATTTTCCGGAGCCGCATAGGCGAGAACCGGTCCCGAGGGTTGCTGGTTGCCGAAAAGCTTGTCGAAAAACGAGCGATTGTCAGCCGATGTCGCGGGTGGGGCGGTCTTTCCGCTCTGTTGCAGCGCGAGCCGGCGGCTCGGCGCAGGGAGCGGGCTGTGACTCGCCAGGCGCCCGAATTCGGCGGGACGCGGGGTTGGCAAAGGCGGCGTCTCTTCGAGCTGGGCGACCGCTTGCGCAGGCGCCGGGGCAGGCTGGACGCTTTCCGGCTCCGCGACGGCGACGACTGCCGGAGCGGGCTCAGGATCGGATCGTCGAAGGCTCGATTGAAGCGGAAGGCTTTCCGAAAGCAAAGCCAGCGCGCCGCCCGAGGACGCTCTCGGGTCGAATAGCGCGCCATAGGGATTTTCCGCTGGGGCTGTTGTGGGCGCGACCGCCGCGACTTTAGCCAGTTCGGGCGCAGGCGGACGCATGTAGAGCATCCAGACGCCGGCCACCCCGCTCAAGGCGAGAGCAAGCGCGCCAGGGATGGTGTTGGAAATGATTTTCCGAGATAGCCGACCGCGCTCGCATGAAACGAAATCATCTTGCGTATCGATCCCATACATCATTCGTCCCGCTTTCGTAATGATTTCACGCCGCGGCGGCATTCAGCCTGACCAAAGGTCGCCGCAGCGGGGGAAGGCGTGATCAACCACAAGAGCTGCGCAGGAAGCCTCTCACCGCCGTCTTGATGTCCACACCAAAATGCTTCGCATCCTTGCTGGCGCTACATTGGGGCGAATTTTAGTTAAATGCCGATTAAAGTGCTGTTTTCGACATGGCGCATAATCGAACGCGGAGTAGGCTGATGGCTGGAGACGCCTGTTGTCGCGAGGGAAAATGGCCTCGGCGCGGGAGGCGAAGCGGCCGAGCAAATCGCAACAGCGCTTTGGAACATGTTGTGAAAAAATTAACCGATCTTTCGATGCCATGATTCTATCGAATCGAAACGCGCGAGAGTCTCGAACCGAGACTCGGCGCCTCCGCGCTACCGCACGCCGCCTTCTCCTTCTCAAGCCAAATTGTGGAGGATGTTGGGACGGCTTGTTGCGCGCTGCGGCTTAATTGCGGCGGCTTGGAGGCCGATCGCCGCCCGCCCCTCGCTGGGTTTCGCGACGGCGGCGAATCGGGCGGCGAGGCGCGGGTCAAGGACAAGCGACAGACTGGGCTCGAACGGGCGCGCGATTTCTCCGGCTTGACGTCAGGCTCATTAGCCCTTTTCAAGCGCCTTTCCCGGCATTAGTTTAGCGTGACTAAACCCGGGGCCTGCGCATGGGCGGGAGGCGGGAGAGCCGCGTCGGCACGCCGCCGCATCCCGCGCTAATCTCGCGACCTCCGGGCAATTTCCGATTTTGGGACTGGTTTGATCCAAAATCCTCGTGATCTAGGGCGTCGCATGAAACTCGGCGATTGGCTGAGGCTCAACAATGTCAGCCGCGCGGATTTCGCCCGCAGGACCGGCCTGTCGAAGGGCGCGATCTCGCAGATCTGCAATCAAGAGGACGCCTGGGTCTCGCGCGAGACGGCCCAGCAGATCATGCGCGAGACCGGCGGCGCCGTGACGCCGAACGACTTGCTTGATCCGGGCGAAACGAAGGAGCATGCGTCAATGGGCCATTCGGTCACTCAGGCCATAGAGGCCGTCGCGCGCGGCGAGATCGTCATCGTCACCGATGACGACGACCGCGAGAACGAAGGCGATTTGATTTGCGCCGCCTCGCTCTGCACGCCGGAGAAAATGGCCTTCATCATTCGCAATTGCTGCGGCATCGTCTGCGCGCCGATCACCGCCGACGAGGCGAGGCGCTTGAACCTGCAGCCGATGGTGGCGTCGAACGACGCGCCGCACGGCACCGCCTTCACGGTCTCGGTCGACGTCAGGCATGGCTTGACGACCGGCATTTCGGCGGAGCAGCGCAGCAATACGGCGCGCGCCTTGGCCAATGACAATATGGGGGCGGGCGATTTCGTCCGCCCGGGCCATGTCTTTCCGCTCATCGCCCGCGAGGGCGGCGTGCTCATGCGCTCCGGCCATACCGAGGCGGCGGTGGATTTATGCCGTCTCGCCGGCCTGCCGGCGGTCGGCGTGATTTGCGAACTCGCCAATGACGACGGCACGGTGATGGCTGGGCCGCAGATCGAGGCTTTCGCGGAAAAACACGGATTGAAGCGCATCTCCGTCGCCGATCTGATCGCTTATCGCCAGGCGCGCGAAAAAATCGTCCAGCGGGTCGGGACCTTCGCGGTCGAGGGCCCGAGCGGGCCGCTCACCGGCTACGCCTATGTCACGCCCTTCGATCAGGTCCAGCATTTCGCCTTCGTCCAGGGCGAGATCGGCGATGGGCGCGACATGCCGACGCGGCTGCATCGCGTCGACATCGTCGCCGATCTGATCGCCGGCGGCGACAATATCCGCAAGACCTTCGCCTGCTTCAAGCAAGCTGGGCGCGGCGTGTTCATCTTCTTGCGCGACGGCACGGCGGGCGTCCCGGTCAATATTCCCGGCGCCCCCAAGGCTGATTCGGAGGCCTTGCGCTACAAGGAATGGCGCGAGATCGGTCTTGGCGCGCAGATTTTGCGCGACCTCGGCGTGTCTTCAATTCGCCTGCGCACCCAGACCCCGATGACCTATATCGGCCTCAAGGGTTTCGGCATCGAAATTTCATCGAGCGAAGGCGTGGGGTAGCGATTACGCCCCCATCAAAGTCAGCACGTGGGCGGCGGCCGAGCGGGCGAGGGCCTCGAGATCATAGCCGCCTTCGAGAATCGAGACGATGCGGCCTTTCGCATGTTTCTCGGCGATCTCCATGATCCGCGTCGTCGCCCAGACGTAATCCGCTTCGACGAGCTTCAGCCCGCCCAGCGGGTCGTGGCGATGGGCGTCGAAGCCGGCCGAGACGATAATGACATCCGGCGCGAAGGCGTCGATGCGCGGCAAAAGCCGCGTTTCCATCGCCTCCATGAACACGGCGCCGTCATCGCCGGCCGAGAGCGGCGCATTGACGATCGTGTCATGCTCGCCGCGCTGATCAAGGGCACCCGTGCCCGGAAACAGCGGCATTTGATGCGTCGAGGCGTAAAGAACCGTCGGGTCGGACCAGAAAATATCCTGCGTTCCATTGCCATGGTGGACGTCGAAATCCACGATCGCCACCCGCTCGGCGCCATGGACCGCCTGGGCGTGGCGCGCCGCGATCGCCGCCGTATTGAAGAAGCAAAATCCCATGGGCGTGGAGCGTTCGGCATGGTGGCCCGGCGGGCGGGCCGCGAGAAAGGCGTTTTTGGCGTCGCCGCGCATGACCTCATTGACGGCGGCCGTCGCGCCGCCGACGCAATGGGCGATGGCCTCCAGCGTGCCCGCGCTCATGATCGTGTCGGCATCGAGGTTGATGCGCCCGGTTTTTGGGGCGGCGGCTTCGATTGCCGCGACATAGCTTTCGGGATGAACCCGCAGGATTGCGGCGCGGTCATTGCCCGGGGCCAATGCGCGATGGAGAAGCTGGAACCGCTCATGCTCGAACAATTGGTCGATAACGCGGAGTCGATCAGGGCGTTCCGGATGACCGGGACCAGTATCGTGATCGAGACTTGAGGGATGGCTCAGGAATAGGGTGGTCACGATAAGGAAACTCGCCGGGTCTTCTAGCCGCGCCAGGATAGGAAGAGGTTTCCCTTATGGCCTTCCGCGCGCCCTGTCCATTGAAACTGGACGCCGGCGCTCATGGTAGCGCGCTTTTTCGTGCCTTTTCTGTCACAGCGGCGAGGCTTTTGTCCTGGCGACAGCCGGAAACGCGACGTGATCATAGTAAAGGAAATGCTAATCAAAAATATTTCGACTCGCATTCAAGCAGTTCGCTCAGGGCTCGCGGCATATTCCCACGGCTTCTCACCTCCGACTTTATTTTCGCGCTTCGCTGCTCGCCCCGGCCCTGGTCGTGGCCGGCTGCAATTACGCGGCGGTTCCAGACCCCGCGGTTTCCGGCAGGGACGCCGAATTTCTCGCCGTCATCGCCAAGGCCAATCTAGAGCCGGATGACTTCAGATGGAATCGCTTTGCGGTTCCATCTGAAGTCTGAATCCGTCTCTCATCAAAGGGTTAGAGCACGATGTCATCCGAAAACCGGTTTCCACTTTTCGGCATCATGCTCTCGACCCCGATTTCCGCCGCTACCGGGTCGACGACCCGACCGGGAAGGAGCCGGGGACGATCGTCGTCGACACCCGGCATCGCTATCTCTATCTCATCGAGCCGGGCAAAAAGGCGATCCGCTATGGCGTTGCCGTGGGCTCTGAAGCGTTCGGCTGGACCGGGACCGCGACTGTGGGACGGATGGCGGAATGGCCGCGCTGGGTGCCCCCGGCGGAAATGGTGGAGCGCTGGCCGCATCTGCGCCCGACCCTAGCTGCGGGCGGAGTTGAAGGCGGCCCAGACAATCCTCTCGGCGCGCGGGCGCTTTATCTCTTCCAGGGCGACAAGGACGCGCTCTAGAGCGCGTTCCGATTGGATGGATTATCGAATCGATAAGAACTCGCTCCAGATCAATAAGTTGGAGCATGTTCTCATGAGACATGCTGACGATACCGCGTCTGGCTGCATCGCAGAGACATTGACGTGATCGACCTTTACAATCGGGTCAAGGTCGGCGCCAAAGTGATCGTTGATCTGAGGAAATATCCGGCCGGAGGCTTTTGCCGGCTTGAACGGCCGGCGCGGCTTCGGCGGCGAAAAAGTTCGCGCCGCGTTCAGCCCGACAAGGCTTGCGCGGCGAGCGCGGCGGGCCTTGCGCCGAGGGTCACTTCGACGACCTCCGGCGGACGCATGAAGCGAACCGGGATATGCGACGTGCCAAGGCCGCCCGAAATGATCAGGTGGCGGCCATTTTCAACAATATGCCCATAGACGAGATCGGTGCATGTTGAACCGAAAAGCCTGTGGGAGAGCGGCGGCCCGAAGACCGGCAGGTTCACCTGGCCGCCATGCGTATGGCCGCAAAGGGTCAGCGAAACGCGATCCGGGACCCGCCTGAAAATATAGGGCTCATGCGCCAGGAGAATAATGGGGCTTCGATCCTTGATCTGGGCCAAGGTTCCCGGCAGGTCGTCGGCGCCTCCGCCAAAGCTGCGGCCGCGCGGCCCGGCGAGCTGGTCGCCGAGGCCGGCGACCCAGAAATTCCGGCCGTCCTTGGAAAGCCGCACCGCATCGTTTTCGAGGAGCTTGACGCCGGCCATGGCCAGGGCGCGGCGGACGCTCTCGGCGCCGTCTCCCGGCAGATTGGGAAGCGCGCCATGCCACCAGTCATGATTGCCGAGAACGGCGTAGACGCCGAGCGGAGCCTGCAAGATCGCAAGCGCCTCGCCCCATTCCTCTGGCATGACCGGCCCGCTGACCAATCTTTGGGAGCCATTGAAATCGCCGAGGAGGAAAATGACGTCGGGCGCGAGCGCATTGGTCATTTGCGCGATCGCGCGCACGCGGGAGGCGGGCATCCAAGGCTCGCAGGCGTGAATATCGGCGAGCACCGCGGCCTTGAGCTTCAGGCCGTCTGGCCAGCGCGGCGGCGTAACGCTGTAGGAGGTCAGCTTGAGACGCAAGCCCGGCTCGAAGGCGAAAGCGTAGGAGCAAAGCCCCGCCGTCGCCCAGGCGAGCCCGCCGGCGCCCTGCAAGAAAAGCCGGCGGCTGAGGTTTTTCATGGACGGCTTATACCGCAACGCAGCAAAGGCGCCAATCCGCGAGAAAACCGCCTGTCTCATTGCGCGCGGCGGTCTCGTTTGCGGCGGTCGCCGGCGTCGCGCTACGCGGCCTCGCTGTCCCGGAGGATGGCGGGCAGGTCTTGCTTTTGGATTTGCGCCGGTTTTTGCGGCTTGCGGACGCTCAACTCCAGGGCGGCCGCGACCGCCGAGATGCCGATTTCGCGATAAAGCCGGGAGAGAAGGTCGTGTGGGCCATTCTGCGGCGCCGCGGGTTTGGGAGAGGCGTTTTGCTCGGTCATTGGCTTTACTCGTCCATTCTTGCGGCGGGCTGACGCTCGCGGAGTTTCGGTTCATGGATCATGTGGCGGGAAGATTAACGCCTTCTAACCCGCTTCACATTCCTTTGGGCCGCGACGGCGGCGCCTTGGCCGCCGAAACCGATTAAGACCATCTTTCGAACGGCCTGCCTGTGCGAAATCTCTCATCGAACGCCGTCGCTTAACCGGGGATGAATTCCTTTGTCTGCGCCGGCGCCGCCCGGCCGCGCTTTGTTCCAAAATTCACCAAAGCGGGTCGCGCATGACTCCGCTTCGCGCCATATCTTGAGGCGAAGGAAGGGTTTGGGATTTCGCCGGAGCGAAATGAAGTCGTCGCGCCGGGGTCTTGCCAGTGTCGTGATGACGCCGCATAACCGCTCGCGGACTACGGCCCGCGCCTAAAGGGAGGTTGCGTCCCCACCCAAGACGGTGGGACGAAAACAAGGATCGCGCATTGGACCAAGGCCATCTTTACAATGATGTTCATTCAGGGTCCGGAGGCGCCGGCGGCTCGACCAAATTCTTTCGCAAGAAAGTTTCGGTGGCTGAAAGCCTGCCGTTGGACGATGGTTCAGAGCCAAGCCAGCGCCACGCCGCGCAGCGCCGGCATTCGCTGGGACGCAAAATAGCCGCAGGCTGCAGCATAGCCATCGCGCTTTTTTCGATTTATGTCCTGGGCCGGACGTTTTCCGCAGTCAGCCTGGCCGATCTCAGTCACGCGATCGCGGCGACTAGCGCGGAGCAGATCGCCCAAGCCGCGCTGCTCGCCTTCGTGTCCTATCTCGCCTTGACCGGCTATGACGCGCTCGCGCTGCGTCAGCTTCGGGTGCGGGTGCCCTATTTGACGACCGCGCTCGCGTCCTTCACGAGCTATGCGATTTCCTTCACGCTCGGCTTTCCGCTGATCACCGCCGGCACGGTGCGCTACTGGATCTATTCCCAGGCCGGGGTCGCGCCGGCCAAGGTCGCGAGCCTTACAATCGTCGCCGGCGTGACGCTCTGGTTCGGCATGGTTGTCGTGATTGGGGCCGGCTTGGCCTTTCGCGCCGAAGCCATCAGCGCCCTCAACCATTTGCAGCCGGCCTTGAACATGCTCATCGGCCTCGGCGCGCTCGCCGCGATCCTCGCCTATCTGGTCTGGGTGACGATTCGCCGCCGCCATGTCCGCATCCAGGGATTTCGCCTCGAATTGCCTGGGCTTGGCTTGACGCTCG
>CAWESJ010000290.1:0-3403 GCA_963811015.1 uncultured Alphaproteobacteria bacterium
TCGCGATCGCGCCGCGGCTCAGCGTTTCGAGAACTGGAAGCTCCGGCGGGCTTTCTTCTTGCCGTATTTCTTGCGTTCGACGACGCGCGAATCCCGGGTGAGGAAGCCTTCCTTCTTGAGCGCGCTTCGCAGCTCCGGCTCGAAATTGACCAGCGCCTTGGCGAGGCCATGGCGCACGGCGCCCGCCTGCCCCGACAGGCCGCCGCCGGCGACGCTGACGGTCAGATCATATTGGTCGACGCGCTTGGCGACGCCAAGCGGCTGCTGCAGGATCATGCGCAGCACCGGCCGCGCGAAATAGACTTCGAGCGCGCGTCCGTTGACGGTGATTTTGCCGGCGCCGGGCTTGATCCAGACCCTGGCGACCGCATCCTTGCGCTTGCCCGTGGCGTAGGCGCGCCCTTGCGGATCGAGCTTTTGAACATAGATCGGCGCTTCGCGCTCAGGCGTCGCCGAGGCCTTCAGATCCTGGAGTGAAGACAAAGTCTCGGCCATGTTCAGACAAGCCTCGCGTTCTTGCGGTTGAGGCTCGCAATGTCGAGCGGAACCGGTTGTTGGGCGGCGTGCGGATGCTCGGCGCCCTTGTAGACGCGGAGATTGCCGAGCTGCTGGCGTCCGAGCGGACCGCGCGGCAACATGCGTTCGACCGCTTTTTCGACGACGCGCTCGGGAAAGCGCCCTTCAAGGATGAATTTGGCCGAACGCTCCTTGATGCCGCCCGGATAGCCGGTGTGGTAATGATAAACTTTCTGATCGCGCTTGCGGCCGGTCAAAACCACTTTTTCGGCGTTGATGATGATAATATTGTCGCCATCGTCCATATGCGGCGTATAGGTCGGCTTGTGCTTGCCGCGCAGGCGCATCGCGACCAAGGTCGCGAGCCTGCCGACGACGAGGCCGGCGGCGTCGATCACCACCCATTTTTTCGTGATGTCCGCCGCCTTGGCGGAATATGTCTTGCCATACATAAAACGGCTCCATGCCGATCGAGCGATGCCGGTCGAGCGCAGCGGCGCGCGCATCGACATTCGCGAGAGCGCTTTCTATTCATCGATCCTTGCTCCGTCAAGGCCGCTAATTGCAAAAGAACCAATAGGTTGATCGTAATGGTATTATAATACCATAATCGGCCGTCATTCCCAGGGGCGCTGGTTTTTGGACCGGGGCGCGATTAAATTTAGTTAGCCAACCAACTTAAGGCCGAGGCCTCGATGAGCGACGAACCCGCGCCATTGACCTATTCCGACGCTTTCCTGCGCGATATTCTGCTCGGCGTGAAGACGATCGCCGTCGTCGGGGCCTCGAACAAGGCGGCGCGGCCTTCTAATGGCGTCATCGCCTTTCTGCTCGCCCGCGGCTATCGCGTGATCGGCGTCAATCCGGGCCTCGCCGGCGCGCGCGTCCATGGCGCGCCCATCGCGGCGCGCCTCGCGGATATTGGCGAGCCGGTCGACATGGTCGATATTTTCAGAAATTCCGAAGCCGCCGGCGCGGCCGTCGACGAGGCGCTCACGCTTGAGCCAAGGCCGCGCGCGATCTGGATGCAGCTCGGCGTCCAAGACGACGCGGCCGCCGCGCGGGCGCAGGCGCAAGGCGTCGCAATGGTCATGAACCGCTGCCCCAAAATCGAGTACGAGCGTCTCCTGGCTGGATCAATCGGGCTTGCCTAGAGCGCGTTCCGATTGGATGGACTCATCCAATCGATAAGAACTCGCTCCAGGTCAATGAGTTGGAGCGTGTTCTCATGAGACATCGGATATATCCGATGTCTAAATGTCGAAAAAGTCGATCAACTTTTTCGGAACATGCTCTAGAGCCGGATGACTTCACGCGGAAAGCCTTCCACGTGAAGTCGCTACGTAACCGTCCGGATGGCCGAGGTCGCAATCACGAGACAGCTTGTTCGCGGACGAGCCGACGGCGGTCACGCGGCCGTTTCAAGCTTGCGGGGCGCGCGGAATGGTCGCACTCTGGCTATTACCGGGGCGGGGATCAGGCAGATGTCGGCTTGAGCGATTGGCCGAACCTCGCCTCCCATCGGGCGCCTTTCACATAAGCTCGCGCCCATCGGGGGCCTTTCACATAAGAATGTCAGAGCGGCTTCAAATAATGTGAGGATGTTTCCAATGGACAAGCAATATATTCGTATAATTAACCTATCATCAAAAAACGTTTTTCACGGCGACGACGATGGCGCCGGAAGCTTGAGGCTGGCTGGAGCTCCCCACTACAGGACATGTCAGACTTTTTATTTGGAGCCCTGGCAGGGCGGGTATCGGATAGTTAATGATAACACCGGCTACTATGTTCACGCCGACAATGATGGCACGGGTTCGTTGCGGTTGTTGGGCGCCGGAAACAACAAGTGTCAAGTGTTTGAAATTGACGGTGATTTTAATAGATGCAGGATAAAGAACAAAAAGACCGGCTACTATATTCATGGCGACAATAATGGTACGGGTTATTTACGAATGTTTGACAAGATAAATGACACTTGTCAGCTGTTTGCGATAAGCCCAATCCCCGTTCAGAAATATTTTCGTATAATTAACCTATCGTCAAAGAACGTCTTTCACGGCGACGATAATGGCGCCGGATCGTTGAGGCTGGCTGGAGGCCCTCACAATAAAAAATGTCAGAATTTTTATATGGAGGCCTGTGAAGGAGGGTATCGGATAGTTAATGATAACACCCTTTACTATGTTCACGCCGACAATGACGGCACGGGTTCGTTGCGGTTGTTGGGCACCGAAAACAACAAGTGTCAAGTGTTTGAAATTGACGGTGATTTTAATAGATGCAGGATAAAGAACAAAAAGACCGGCTACTATATTCATGGCGACGATAATGGCACAGGCTATTTACGAATGTTTGACAAGATAAATGATACTTGTCAACTATTTGAGATCAGTCCAATCGATGATTATTTAATCTGGATATCCCAAGTCGACGAAAGACGTTACGAGCACAAGTTCGTTCGTGGCAAAATAACGCGAGCAAAAAATTTCCCCGATGATCGAAGCGAGGGGAGCTACAATTTTAACCGTAACGCCAATAAATGGATGCTTAAGCTTGCCGCGGACGTCGCGCTTTGGAAGGCGGGCGGACTTATCGCCCCGGCGACAGGCGGCAATTTCTTCACCGCCCTGCCCACGCCAGGGGCGGCGATCCCTGATTTATATCTCGACGACCGTACTTTCGCGGATTTTCAGCTCGCGGGACCGGACCCCACGAAAATCGAGGTCGTCTTGCGCGACCGCCCAGACTCGCTGGTGTCGCGGCATCATGACCAATTGCGCAATGTCGTCGTCGACTTTGACCGCCTTTTGGACTCCGGACAGCTTTTTCAGGTCGATTACTCAAAATACGGTCACGTTCAAACTGCAGGACGTCCCACGGCGTG
>CAWESJ010000291.1:0-6077 GCA_963811015.1 uncultured Alphaproteobacteria bacterium
GTCGAAAGCGAAGCCATCGCCTTGATGACCTATCAGGCAGAGTCCGCCGGCAAAGTCGATCCAACGGACCGGATCAGGGTCGCCCGCACGATTAACATGGGGCCGGGTGCGATAGGCGATCCGCGACGGATGAGCGGCGAATAACGCGAGAATGTCGGTCAGAAGCAATTCTTGATGTTGTTGCTCGTGATTGAGGCCAAGCTCGACAGACCACAGCACGTCGGACTCCAGTTCCGTCGTGCGGGCAAGGAGCTTCGCCAGGGCTCCATCGACGTGATCGCGATAGCGGAGAATTTGCTGGACTGAGGGTCGTGTGAGCAATCCGCGCTGGAGACGAGGCTGGCGAGGGCCGAGGCGCTCGTAATATGAGTTGAAACAATAATCGAAGCTGTCATCAAATGGCTGGTAACCTTTGAGGTATGTCTTCAACACGAAAGTTTCAAAAAACCAGGTCGAATGCGCCAGATGCCATTTGGTCGGGCTCGCGTCTTCCATGGCTTGAGCCGTCATGTCCTCGGGGCTCAGGGGACTTGCGAGATCCAGAGAAAGACGACGCGTTTCGAAAAGGCGGTCCGCGAGAAGCCCCACGCGGTTCTGAATTATGGAAGGAGGGGATTGTAGCGCTGACAGCGAATTCATGCGGACCTTCCGTCGGGATGCAATCGCGCGTCCTCTAACCAATGACGTACCGGCCGCGCATTTCAAGGCTTAGCAAAAGACAACCTAGGGCGACGCCAACCTTCGGCAAGGTGGTCGGGCATTTGCGCCCTTGTAGGCATTCATTTTAAATATGTGAGGTCGTAGGTTATAATGACGATGTGTTGGCGCGCAATCCAAATTCGAAAGAATCCGTCTGAATTGAGAAAAGGTCGCGATAGTTTACTTTTAAATAGAGAATCGCTCCCTCAAAGAGTTTCGTCTCCGGTTTGGGCTGTGGCGACGCTGCGCGTCCGGCTCGATCGTAACAGAGAGGTTTGAATTTACGAGTGCGTTGATCGGGCCCAGCCAGCGCGAGGAAAATCTTGAATCTCGGTCCTGTCCTGCGCGCTTGAACGAAATTGATCCGCTTGCGCCTTCGAATGACGACGATCTGGGTTTACGACATAATCCATAGCCGTTATGCAGTTCGCCATTTGTCTTTGGTTGAGAAGGCGTAATTCTTTGTCCTGGCGGCAGAGAGGGTGGAAACGGATGTTACGCAAGGAAGATGGAAGTCTGTCCGTCCACCTTCAGCGCCGGTGCGACTGCCGGCGCGGCGATTGACGGGCCTCAAGTGAAGACGAAAAGACCGCAGTTTGCGATCGCCTCCGCAACGATGAACGCTCGGAAACGCGCTCCATTCCGCAATCTCAGGCTCGCGCGGCAGGACTGGACGCTGCCGTCGCGCTGGCGTGGTTTGGCTGGCGCCCTTTTGCGCTTTACATGCCAATGTCACATGCGCCTGAGGGCTTATCTCGCGGACTCCAATCTGTCCCGACGCGAAATGAGCAGGATGGCTTGAACCAACATAGACAGGGCGACCACTGACGGACGTGCGCATGAGTTCAATGATCCAGATCATGGTGCTGCTGCTGGTTGTGGTCGCGGCTGTCGCGGTCCTTGCAGCCAGGCTCAAGATTCCGCCCGCCATACTTTTGGTGCTTGCCGGAGTCGTCCTAGCGCTTGTTCCCGGATTGCCGGCGCTGGAGCTTGCCCCGGAGCTCGTCCTGCTTCTCGTGCTGCCGCCGGTCATCTATAACTCTGCGGTGGCGATGAGCTGGCGCGAGTTTCAATTCAATCTGCGTCCGATTTCGCTGCTGGCCGTGGGTTGCGTTGTGTTCACGACGGTTGCGGTGGCCGCGGCGACCCATTGGCTGCTTGGCCTCTCTTGGCCAGTGGGCTTTGTATTGGGCGCCATTATCTCGCCGCCGGACGCCATGGCGCCGCTCTCCGTCGGTCGCGGACTGCAGCTTCCCAGGCGCATCCTCATCATTCTTGAAGGCGAAGGTCTGGCGAATGATGCGACGGCGCTTATTCTCTATCGATTTGCTGTAGGCGCCGTGAGCGCGGGCGTATTTTCGTTCGGCGAAGCTGCGGGAATGTTCGCTGCAATCGTCGCCGGCGAGATCGTTTGGGGCGTCGGCGTCGGTTGGTTGATGTTGCGCTTGCGGCGCTGGGTCCATGACCCGCGCATCGAAATCACGCTTTCGATCTTAACGCCCTTCATGGCTTATTGGCCGCCCCAGCATCTGGGCGGCTCGGGCGTGCTCGCGACCGTGACCGCCGGGCTTTACATTAGCTGGAACGGCCTGCGGCTTATTAGCGCCGCGACCCGCCTGCAAGGCATTTTCTTCTGGGATCTCTTCATTTATCTGATCGAGGGCATGGTATTCCTCGTCACGGGCCTTCAGGCCCGCACGATGATCGCCCGGATCGGCGACAATTCGATTTCGGCGCTGGCGCTCTCGGCCGCAATCGTCAGCGCCGTCGTGATCATAACGCGTTTCGTTTGGATGTATCCTGCGACCTATCTTCCGCGCTGGCTCTTTCCTCCATTGAAACGCCGGGATCCATCGCCGCCCTGGCAATGGCCGTTCATGCTTGCCTTTACCGGGGTTCGGGGCATCGTTTCACTTGCGGCGGCGCTGGCGATTTCCTTGACGACAGCAAGCGGTCAGCCTTTTCCGGACCGCGACCTGATCCTCTTCCTGACATTTTTCGTCATCCTGGCAACTTTGGTGGGCCAAGGCCTGATGCTGCCGGCGGTAATCCGAGCGCTCGGCCTCGCCCGCGCCGGGCGTCTGGAACGACTCGCCGATACGATCGAGGCGCATAAGGTTCGCCGGCGCGGGATAGAGGCGGCGATCGCCCGGCTCGAACAGCTTAGGTCGGAACGCAATCTTTCCGAGGACATTGTTCAGCCGCTTCGCGCGAGTCATCGCTACCGGCTCATGCAGCTCGAACACAGAAGCGATGGAAATGACGGCCATGGACTGCTCGCCGCGCTTTACGACGAGATCGAACTGCTGCTGATCGCCGCCGAACGGCGACACATTAATGAGCTCTTTCGAAGCGGCGAGCTAAAGGACGAGGCGCGACGTCGGATCGAGCGGGAGCTTGATTTGCGCGAAGCGCTTTTAGCCAATCAGCGGGACAACGATGAATGAGGGCGGACGCGCTCCTTCTTTCCTGATGTCATGTTCGTCGTCGAAGAGAATAGGCGCCGGCGGTCCAGGCCGCCAATGGCCGCGATGAATTGCTTTCTCGATGATCGCCGATCGACTCTACGCCGACGCCGCTATCGAATGTGGGACGCGGGAGACTCGAGCCGCCGGTTCACCCGGCCTAGTCCTGGGGATTTTCTGGAGCCTTGTTCCCGCACCTTTGTCGCCGGTTTTTCCAGGACATGCGGAGGGGCCGCTTTGGCTCGAGCGGCGCGATGTTCCGAAGGCGGTTTGAATTGGGCTCGCGTTTTCGTCAAACGGGGCGGCGCTCTCGCCGGCCTGAATTGTGGGCCGACGGGTCCTTGCGGCTCTGGACGGCGCCGCGTCCGGCGCCTATGTCGATAGGGCGATCGGCGTGCCCGCCGCGCTTTGACGGAAATGCCATGATCCTGCCTTTCTCCCGCCTCGTCACCCGCGCCGCCTATGGCGCGGTCCAACTCCCCCGAATCGCCTGGTATCTCGGACATGGCGTCGCGATGGATAGGATCGCGCAGCGGGCGCGCGAGAAGGGGAGCGCCCGGCCTCGTCCGCATACCGAGCGGCCGATTCCAAGCCGCAAGCGTCTGTTCGAGGACATCGCGGCGCTGGTTAAGCAGGACCTCGCCAATGTTGAAGCGGGGCTCTATCCCTTGCCGGCGGATCATGACGGCTCCTGGCGGGTGCTGATCCAGCGCTCGCGGCTCTTTTTCGAGGATCTTCCCGAAGTCCACCGCCGCCGGGAAAGCGGCGGCCACAGCGAGGTTCTTACCGAGGAGACGCGCGGCAAGCGGCCTCGCTACTATCTCCAGAATTTCCACTTCCAGTCCGGCGGCTGGATGACCGAGGACTCGGCCAAGCGCTATGACACGCAGGTCGAGGTGCTCTTCAACGGCGCGGCGAACGCCATCCGCCGCCAAGCGCTGCCGCCGCTCCATGAGCTTTTCGCCGGGCGCGATCAGCGCCGCTTAAGCCTTCTCGACATAGGCTGCGGCACGGGGCGTTTTCTCGATTTCGTCAAGCAGGCCTGGCCAAGGCTTCCGACCATCGGGCTCGATCTCTCCGAGCCCTATCTCAACGAGGCCAAGCGCCATCTGGCGCGCTGGCCGCGGGCCGCATTTGCGATCGGCAATGCGGAATCGATTCCGCTGCCGGATGCAAGCCAGGACGCGGTGACCAGCATTTTCATGTTCCATGAGTTGCCGCCGGAGGCGCGCCGCGCCGCGCTCGCTGAATTCGCGCGGGTGCTGAAGCCCGGCGGCCGGCTTATTCTCGTTGATTCGCTGCAGCGGGGCGACGCGCCGGATTATGACGGTCTCCTCGAGCTCTTCCCGCAGAGTTTTCACGAGCCCTTTTTCCTCAGCTATATCGATGAGGATTTCGCCTCGCTTTGCCAAAGCTGCGGCCTGACCCATGTCCGCGACGCGAGGGCTTTCGTCTCGAAAGTCATGGTGTTCGATAAGCAGGCGCGCGCTGCGACGGCGGCATGGCCTAGCTTAGGGTCGCCTTAAGATCCCTGGCGGCGGATCGCGAGGCTGGATGAGGCGGGCGGTTTCGAAACCGGCGCCGAAACAGCCCGTCGAACGATCGGAAACCATCCCAACCGCGCCCTTTTTCCCTCTTGTGGCGCTCGGCCTTCGGCGCACCCGACCTCGAGAGAACGGTTCGGCCGAATAGCACGCGAACGATCGGAAACGCGCTGTCGCCCGGGTCCGGCCCGGTCTGCAAGGCGAATTTCACCTTGGCTCTGCGCCGCGCGCCGCGCTACGGCCGCGTGACCCGCCGCATGGTCAGATTGATCCTGCCGCCGCCGGGCAGCAGCGCCGATGCGCCGCCCATGACCTTGTCCACCCCATGATAAAATAGCCGCGCCGGTCCGCCCAGAACCAGAATGTCGCCGGAGCGCAGTTCGAGCCGGCTGGCTGCGTCATTGCGGCGCGGGCCATAGCGAAACACGCAAGGATCGCCGAGCGAGACCGAGACGACCGGCGCGGAAAAATCCTCCTCGTCGCGATCCTGATGCAGGCCCATCCGCGCCGCGCCGTCATAATAATTAATGAGGCAGGCCTGCGGCGGATGCGGAAAGTCGGCGAGCGCCCGCCACAGATCGAGCGCGCGCTCGGGTATCGGCGGCCAGCCGAGCCCAGTCGCTGGATGCGCCGCCTCATAGCGATAGCCGCCGTCGCGGTCGGACACCCAGCCCAAGGCGCCGCAATTGGTCATCTTGACGGAGAGGGGATTGCCGCTGCGCGGCATGCGCGGCTGGAGCCAGGGCGCCTCGGCGACGACGCCCGCGATATCGGCGGCGAGAGCCGCTTGGGCCGCCGCATCGAGATACTTCGGCAGATGGATCAGCCCCGGCGCCAGGCGGATCCGCGCCGATGCTTTGGGAGGCTCGAACAAATCCGCCATGGAATCGCCTTCGGCGCCGCCGTCACGGCTTCAGGACGTCTTTTGTTTCGACCGTCGAATCGGCCTTCAGCCGATAGACGAAGGGCAGCCCGGTCGCAAGCTCGAACGTGGGGATGGTTTCCGGGGTCAGCCGGTCGAGCACCATGATCAGCGCGCGCAGCGAATTGCCATGCGCGGACACGATCACCCGCTCGCCGCGCAGCACGGCCGGCAGAATGGTCTGGATGTAATAGGGCAGCACCCGCGCCACCGTGTCCTGCAGGCTCTCTCCGCCCGGGGGGCGGACGTCATACGACCGGCGCCAGAGATGGACCTGCTTGTCGCCCCATTTCGCCTTTGCGTCGTCTTTGTTCAAGCCGCAAAGATCGCCATAGTCGCGTTCGTTCAAGGCGAGGGTTTGCTCGGTCGGAACGTGGGGCGCGCCGAGCTCCTCCAGAATGAGCTTCAACGTGTCCTGGGCGCGCAGAAGATCGGACGTGAAGGCGC
>CAWESJ010000292.1:0-5666 GCA_963811015.1 uncultured Alphaproteobacteria bacterium
AAAAAAAAAAAAAAAAAAAAAAAAAAAAAAAAAAAAAAAAAAAAAAAAAAAAAAAAAAAAAAAAAAAAAAAAAAAAAAAAAAAAAAAAAAAAAAAAAAAAAAAAAAAAAAAAAAAAAAAACACACACACACACACACACACACACACACACACATGGCCGCTCAGCTATCGCGGGGGACCCTGGCCGCCTCGATCGGTTCATGACGCTTTCGGGCCTCACGCCGGACGGCTTGCGCCGCGCCGCGGCCGAGCCCGGATTTCTCGCCGGCGTCCTCGACCATCTCGCCGCCGACGAAACCCTGCTCCTCGCCTTCGCCGCCAATGCGGGTCAAGATCCGGCGCTGATCGCCGCGGCGAGGGACTGTCTCTCGCCCCCGAACGACCCGCAATAAACTCATGGACGCGCGCTTGCGAGAGGCGTTCTGCCGCGATTGCCTGACCTTGCAGCCGGCGTCGGGTCCGCGCTGCTGGTCTTGCGGCTCGCCGCGGCTCGTCGCGCATCCCGAAATCGCCCTTCTCGCTATCGCCCATGTCGATTGCGACGCATTTTACGCCGCCGTGGAAAAGCGCGACGATCCGGCGCTTTGCGACAGGCCGGTGATTATCGGCGGCGGCAAGAGGGGCGTCGTCGCCACCGCCTGCTATCTCGCGCGGACTTATGGCGTCCATTCCGCCATGCCCATGTTCCAAGCGCTGAAGGCCTGCCCGGGCGCCGTCGTGATCGCCCCCGACATGGCGAAATATGCAAGGACGGCGCGGCAAATTCGCGCCCTCATGCGCGAGCTCACGCCCTTGGTCGAGCCGGTCTCGATCGACGAGGCCTTCCTCGATCTCGCCGGCACCGAGGCGCTGCATCGCGCGAGCCCGGCGCGCGTCCTTGCCGGCTTCGCCCGAAAGGTCGAGGCGGAGATAGGGATCAGCGTCTCGATCGGCCTCTCCTATTGCAAGTTTCTGGCGAAAATCGCCTCCGATCTCGACAAGCCGCGCGGCTTTTCCATGATCGGCCGCGCCGAGGCGCAAAGCTTTTTGAAGGCGCGGCCGATCGGCCTCATTCCCGGCGTCGGGGCCAAGACTCAGGCGAGGCTCGCGCGAGACGGCATCCGCGTGATGGGCGATGTCCAGACGAGCGACGAGGCGCTCCTGGCCGCCCGCTACGGCGCCGAAGGCCGCCGCCTATGGGGGCTCGCGCGCGGTATCGACGCCCGCAAGGTCAGCATCGAACGCGAGGTGAAAAGCGTCTCGGCGGAAAGGACCTTCGAAAGCGACCTCGCGAGCCTCGACGAACTTGCACCAATCCTCTACCGGCTCTGCGAAAAGCTCAGCGCGCGCCTGAAACAGGCGGGTTTTGCAACCAGCTCCCTCACCTTGAAATTGAAGACCGCCGATTTCAAAATCCGCACCCGCGCGGTCTCGGGCCTTCCGCCGACGCAATTGCCGAAGCGGCTGTTCGCGCCGGCGCGAGATCTTTTGGCGCGGGAGCTCGCGGGCGCGCGGGATGGCGCAAGGTTCAGGCTCATTGGCGTTGGCGCAAGCCATCTCCGTCCGGCGGTGGAAGCCGACCGCGGCGATCTCGTCGATACGGAGCTCGCGCGGGAAAAGGCGGAAGATAAGGCGATCGACGCTGTCCGCGCCAAATTCGGCCCCGGCGCGATCGTGAAGGGCATAGCACTGAGAAAAGATCGACGGACGAATTGATTCAGGACGCTCAGCGTCGAAGCAAGTCCCGCCCATGCGGCGCGGCGAAATCGATCTTTGGCCCGACCGGCACGATCCCCGTCGGATTAATCTGCAAGTGGCTTTGATAATAGTGCCGCTTGATATGATCGGGACGGAAGGTCGAGGCGATCGCGCCGGTTTGATAAAGGTCGCGGACATAGGCGAAAAGATTGGGGTAATCCGCGATCCGGCGAATATTGCACTTGAAATGGCCGACATAGACAATGTCGAAGCGCAAAAGCGTCGTCAGCAGCCTGACGTCGGCTTCGGTCAGCCGATCGCCGCAGAGATAGCGGCCCTGCGCGAGCCGCGCCTCCAGAAAATCGAGCGTCTCGAACAGGGGCCCGACCGCCTCCTCATAGGCGGCCTGCGTAGTGGCGAAGCCGGCTTTATAGACGCCATTGTTCACCGTGTCGTAGATGCGCGCGTTGAGGCGGTCGATTTCGCCGCGCAAATCCTCCGAATAGTAATCGCCTTCGGCTGCGCCGACGCCGTCGAAGGCGGAATTGAACATGCGAATGATCTCGGAGGATTCGTTGGAGACGATCGTCCGCTTTTCTTTGTCCCACAGGACCGGCACGGTGACGCGGCCTGTGTAAGTCGGGGCGGCGGCGCGGTAGATCTCATAAAGAAATTGGGCGTGATGGATCGGGTCGGCGATGACGCCGTCGCCCTCGGCGAAGGTAATGCCGTTCTCGCGCATCAGCCAATGCGTGATCGATACAGAGATGAGGCCCGTGAGGCCTTTCAGCGCGCGAAAAATCAAGGTCCTATGCGCCCAGGGGCAGAAATAGGCGGCGTAGAGATGATAGCGCCCGGGCTCGGCCTTGAAGCCGCCCTCCCCCGACGGACCCGGCGCCCCGTCCGGCGTGATCCAATTGCGAAATTTGGCGGCGTCGCGCTCGAACCGGCCGCCCGTCTTGTCGGTGTCATACCAATGATCGCGCCAAACGCCTTCGACGAGCAATCCCATGGCCTGCCTCGCTTTCGTTCCGCCGCGCTTGCGCCCCAAAGCCTCCGGCTTGCAAGGCGGCGCCGCAGCGCCTACAGAACGACGCCTAGAGCGGGATGAGCAACAGTCGCGTCCGCGACCCCGGCTCCGGCTCCGCATCGATCTTCCGCCGCTTATAGATCGGTCGGCGGCTCAAGACCGCCAAGACCGGCGGAATGCAATATTGCTTCACGCCATCAAGAGTCTCGCATGATCAGGCCGCTCACGTCCAAGCCGGACGATCAAACGTCAGGTTCCGCCGCGCCGAGGCGGACCCGGCTCGACCTCGGCTTGCGTTTTCGGCGCAACCGCAAGGCCGAATGGTCGCGTCGGCTGGTGCGCGAAAACGCCCTTTCGGCGGCGGATCTGATCTGGCCGATCTTTTTGCGCGAGGGCGAAAATCTGCGCGAGCCCATCGCGTCCTTGCCGGGCGTCGCGCGCCTTTCGATCGACGAATCCGTGCGCGCGGCGATCGAAGCCGTCGCCCTCGGCATTCCGGCGATCGCGCTTTTCCCCAACACCGACCCCGCCTTGCGCGACGAGACCGGCGGCGAGGCGCTGAACCCGAATAATCTCGTCTGCCGCGCCTTGCGCGCGATCAAGCGCGAGGCGCCGCAGCTTGGCCTCATCACCGATGTCGCGCTCGATCCCTACACGAGCCATGGCCACGACGGGCTGTTGCGCGGGGAAGAGATATTGAACGACGAAACGGTCGCCGTGCTGGTCGCGCAGGCCTTGAACCAGGCGCGCGCGGGGGCCGACGTGATCGCCCCCTCCGACATGATGGACGGGCGCGTCGGCGCGATCCGCGCCGGCCTCGACGCGCAGGGTTTCGAGGCGGTGCAGATCCTGGCCTATGCCGCCAAATACGCCTCGGCCTTTTATGGGCCGTTCCGCGACGCGATCGGCACCAACGCCATTCTCGTCGGCGACAAGCGCACCTATCAGATGGACCCGGCCAATTCGGATGAAGCCCTGCGCGAAGTCGCGCAGGACATAGAGGAAGGCGCCGACATGGTAATGGTGAAGCCCGGCCTGCCCTATCTCGACGTGATCTTCCGGGTGAAGGATCATTTCGGCCTGCCGACCTTCGCCTATCAGGTCTCCGGCGAATACGCCATGATCATGGCGGCGGCGCAAAACGGCTGGATCGACGCGGACAAGGCCATGCTGGAAAGCCTGCTCGCCTTCAAGCGCGCCGGCGCCGACGCGATCTTTACTTATTTCGCCCCGCGCGCGGCGAAAAAGCTGAAGGAGCTGGCCTGAGCCGCCGCGGCGCGACGGCCGCCTCTGTCCAGGCATTTATTTCATAAAATTTTCGTCGCGTGTGAATAGCGGGATCAGCGGGACGCGTCTCGCCGGCGACGAAAACAGCCTCCTTTCGGCGACGGCGCCATGCCACAAAGGACAAGCAAGTCCCAACTGATTCGGCGCCCTTGTCTCGATCCGCGCCGATCCAAGAAAGTCAAATGTCCACGATCGATCAATACGCCGAGAGGACCGGCTTCGGCGAGGCCGCCAATCGCTCCGCCGAGCCGCGTTTCCGCCTCGCACCGCATAATATCGAGGCGGAGCAGGCCCTGCTCGGCGCGATCCTCGTCAATAATGACGCCTTCGACCGCGTCTCGGATTTTCTCCGCCCGGAGCATTTCTCCGAGGAGCTGCATCGGCGCATCTATCGACATCGCCTCGCAGCTGATCCGCGCCGGCAAGCTCGCCTCGCCGATCACGCTTGAAGACCTTTCTCGGCGAGCACGATCTCGGCGGCGTGACCGCGCCGCAATATCTCGCCCGCCTCGCCGCTGAGGCGACGACCATCATCAACGCCGAGAATTACGGCCGCACCATCCATGATCTCGCGGTCCGGCGCGACCTGATCCTCATCGGCGAGGATATCGTCAACGCCGCCTATGACGCGCCGGTCGACGCGAGCCCGCGCGACCAGATCGAGGAGGCCGAGCGCAAGCTCTATTCGATCGCCGAGTCCGGCCGCTACGACGGCGGCTTCCAGCGCTTTTCCGACGCTCTCACCTGGCCGTCGACATGGCGGCCAAGGCCTTCGAGCGCGACGGGCGCCTGTCGGGCGTCGCGACGGGCCTCGCCGATCTCGACCGCAAGCTCGGCGGCCTGCAGGCCTCCGATCTCGTGATCATCGCGGGCCGTCCCGGCATGGGCAAGACCGCGCTTGCGACGAATATCGCCTTCAATATCGCCAAAGCCTATGAATTCCGGCCGAGGCCCGACGGGACCCATGAGACCATCAATGGCGGCATCGTCGGCTTCTTCTCGCTCGAAATGTCGTCCGAGCAATTGGCGACCCGCATCATCGCCGAGCAGGCCGGCGTCGCCCTCGTACAAGATCCGGCGCGGCGACATTTCGGAAGCCGAATTCCATCGCGTCGCCGAGGCGGCGCGGGACGATGCAGACGATCCCCTTCTACATCGACCAGACCGGCGGCATCTCGATCGCGCAATTGACGGCCCGGGCGCGGCGGCTCAAGCGCCAGCGCGGCCTCGATCTGCTCGTCGTCGACTATCTTGCAGTTGCTCGGCGGCTCGAAAACCCGCAGCGACAACCGCGTGCAGGAAGTGACCGAGATCACCACCGGCCTCAAAGCGCTGGCCAAGGAAATGAACGTTCCGGTGATCGCGCTGTCGCAGCTCTCGCGTCAGGTCGAAAGCCGCGACGACAAGCGCCCGCAATTGTCGGATCTGCGCGAATCCGGCTCGATCGAGCAGGACGCCGACGTCGTGATGTTCGTGTTCCGCGAGGAATATTATCTGAAGAACAAGCAGCCGCGCGAAGGCACCGAGGAATTTCTGGCCTGGCAGACCGAGCATGGAGCGGGTGCATGGCCAGGCCGAAGTCATCATCGGCAAGCAGCGCCATGGCCCGACCGGCACCGTCGAACTCGCCTTCGAGGCCGAGATGACCCGCTTCTCCAATCTCGCCCGCGAG
>CAWESJ010000293.1:0-7201 GCA_963811015.1 uncultured Alphaproteobacteria bacterium
TTTTTCTGCCGTTACTTCGTTCAGTTGCGTGTTATGCCATTCCTCATTCTGAGGACTTTCTGCAAATGATAATGACGGTCCAGGACAAGCTCTTCCCGTACAGGATCTGGGGCAAGGACAGCAAGGTGTCGGTTGACAGCGCAATTGAGGCACTCGCGGTGGTCGTATCGAAACTGGGCCGCGTGCAACGTACCCAATGGGTCCTTCTGAACGGCATGCACGGCGGAAGTTTGTTCCTACAACTCGCCGCGACCTGCGCAATTCCGTCAATGATGGCGACCGGCGCGACCTGAAAAAGATTGATGACGAAAATCGCGTCATAGCGCCGATCCTTGGGGTCCGGCCAGCTCTCGGCCTTGGTCAGATCGATCGCGATCGGATCGGCGACATTGGAATTTCCCGCCTCGGCGCGCTTGGCCTTGATCGTCTCGAAGACGTCCGGATTGTAATCGGAAGGCTGAAAACGCAAGTTCGGGAAATGCGGCGCGAAATAATTGATATGCATGCCGCTGCCGCTGGCCAGCTCGAGGACGTCGCCGGTCTTGGGGAAGAGATCCGCAAAGACTTTCAGGATCGTGTTGCGATTGCGGTTGCCCGCCCAGGCCACATAGGGGCTCAGCGGATAAGGATCGATGGCGGGCCTATCGGCGGGTATCGTCGTAACGGACATGGCTTTTCTCCTACCCTCTCAACGCGGCGCGACGCCGCTACAACACGCAATCGTCCGGGCGCGGCCCCTGGTCAGGACGCGCTCAGCAACTCCGTCAGAAAACCGTCCACGGCCGCGTTATAGGCGGGGTCGGCGCCGAAGAGCGCGAGATGGCCCCAGACCGAGGATGCGAGCTTCAGCTCGCTGTTCGGGATAAGTTTCTGATGCGCGGCGACGTCCTTGAGCGGGAAGAAGGCGTCTTCCTCGATGGCGATGACGAAGGTCTTCG
The DNA here is from genome assembly GCA_963811015.1 of uncultured Alphaproteobacteria bacterium. Taxonomy (GTDB): domain Bacteria; phylum Pseudomonadota; class Alphaproteobacteria; order Rhizobiales; family Beijerinckiaceae; genus Methylocapsa. Next base: position 939 of record CAWESJ010000293.1, read on the forward strand.
CCGTGACCCGGGCCAGCGCGCCGGCGAGATCGCCGCCGCCGAAGCCGCCGACGTCGAAATCGCGCCATTTGGCAAGGAGAAGAACCAGATTATTCGGGTCTTGCGGCAGGAAATGACCTTCCACGAATCCGGTCAGGAAATCGTCGCGCGACGTAAAACCCAGCTTGCGCCATATCGCATGGTTGAAGAGGTCGGGCGAGAATCCATCGAGGGCGAACAGGCGGGCGTGGCGGCGCAAGCCCCGATGAACCGCGGCTTGATCGCCGTACCAGCCGCCGTCCCAGACCGGGTCGCTCGTAATGGCTGCGACGAAATTTTCAACCAGCAGCCGATTATGCGCGCTTCCTTGCGCGGTTCCCGCGATCGGCGCGGCGCGCGCGACGGCGTCGGGAAAGCGAACCGCCCAATCATAGGTCTGCTGAGCGCCCATGGAGCCGCCGAGAACCAGCGCCAATCTCTCAATGCCGAATTTTTCGACGATCAACTGATGCTGGGCGCGAACGTCGTCGCCGATGCGAACGCGCGGAAAGCTCGCCGCGTTGAAGGGCCGCGCCGCATTGCTCGGCGAACTGGAAAGCCCGTTGCCGATTTGATTGACGAGGATGATGAAATATTTGCTCGGATCGAGCGCCCGCCCCGGCCCGACATAGGCCTGCTCCAGAATTTTCGTCGTTCCCGAATACCAACTCGGAAAAAGGATGGCGTTGTCCTTTTTGGGCGACAGGGCGCCGAATGTCGCATAGGCGAGCTTGAGGCCCCTGATCGCGCCGCCGTCCTCGAGCTCGAAATCGCCGAGATCATAGGTCTCATATGGACCGTGGACGTCCTGGGAATAATAGAGGCTGCTCAACCTGAGGCTCCGCGGGCTTTCGCCGCGGGCAGGCTGATCGGCGCGGCGGCTCCGCTATTAGCTTTATATCTATAAATTTTGTCAAGAAATAAGAAATAGGCAGTCTGATTATGATCTGATCATCCGCGGCTCCGCCTTGCAGGAAAAATATTTTTGTTATTCGATAGAGTTAGTGTATTTTGACGCCGGCGCTTTCCGACCGAATGGACTCATTCGGTCGACAAGAAATCGCTCAAATTCAAAGAGTTGGAGCATGTTCTAATCGAAAAAGTCGATCAACTTTTTCGGAACATGCTCTAGAGCCGGATGAAAAAAGCGTTCAACGATGTCCGGCCCCGACCCCTACGGGAAGCGATCGCCTCGCGACTTTGGGTTTGTCCATCCGAACTCATCGCGCGATCAAGCCGCGGAGCCAAATATGAGCATAAGCAAAGTCTATCTCTATGCCGAGATTCAGGTTTCGATCCCTTTCAAGGAGATCGACTGGCCCGCGATCAACGTCGCGATGAAGAAGGAAAAGGGCCTGAAAAGCAAAACCTGGCTCAGCGGGCTGAACACCAACACGATCGGCGGCTTCTACGAATTCAACTCGGTCGAAAACGCCAAGGCCTATGCGCTTGGCTATCTCGCCAAGGCGGCCGAGCAGATCGGCGGCAGCCTGACCGTCCGGCTCTTTGACGGAGATGTCGTGGCGGGGGCGAGCCAGGGCATGGATTCGCCCTTCTACGGCGCCGCCGAGGCCGCGGCCAAAGGCCGCGACGCCGCCTGACGCGGGCGCCGGACATATGCCGCATCGCGCCTGGATCGACGTCGCCGGCCAATCCCGCCGGCGACGACATTTCTAAAGTCGCTTAAGCCGCGACGCCGAGAGCGTCGGCTTTCTTCAACAGCGCCTCGGCCATGCGGATGCTGGCGATATCGATGAGCCGGCCGTCGAGCGAGACGGCGCCTTTGCCGGCCTTGGCGGCGTCGGCCATGGCCGTCACGATGCGGCGCGCCTTGGTGACCTCGGCCTCGGAGGGCGTGAACACTTTGTTGGCGAGCTCGATCTGCGACGGGTGGATCGCCCATTTGCCTTCATAGCCAAGCACGGCGGCGCGGTTCGCCGCCGCGATGAAGGCGTCGGGATCGTTGAAATCGCCGAATGGGCCGTCGATCGGGCGAAGGCCATAGGCGCGGCAGGCGACCATCATGCGGGTTTGCGCGGCATGCCAGGGATCGGCCCAATAATAGGCGCGGCGGCCCTCGGCGTCCTTGTCCGTCAGCACGCCGTAATCGGCGTTGACGCCGCCAATCACCGTCGTGCGCGCCCGCGTCGAGGCGGCGTAATCGGCGACGCCGAAGGACATGGCCTCGAGCCGCCGGCTCGATTGCGCGATCGCCTCGACATTGGCCATGCCGAGCGCGGTCTCGATCAGGACCTCGAAGCCGATGCGCTTCTCGCGCTTTTTCGCGGTCTCGATCTGCGTCACCAGCATGTCGAGCGCATAGACGTCGGCGGGCACGCCGACCTTGGGGATCAGGATCATGTCGAGGCGCGGCGAGGCCTCGACGATGTCGACGACGTCGCGATACATGTAATGAGTGTCGAGGCCATTGATGCGGATCATCATGGTCTTCGAACCCCAGTCAATCTCATTGAGCCCGGCGATGATGTTTTTGCGCGCCTGCTCCTTGTCGTCGGGGGCGACGGCGTCCTCGACGTCGAGGAAGACGATGTCCGCCGCCGATTTCGCGGCCTTTTCGAACAGCCCCGGATTTGACCCCGGAACCGCGAGTTCGGAGCGGTGCAGGCGCGGCGTCGCCTGTTCGATGATGGTGAAACTCATGGCCGTCGTTCCTTTTTCTCTTTGGTTAGGGCGCGGCCCGGCGCGGCGGGCTCAGCCGGTGGCGCCGAGGCCGCTCGCGATGCAATTGATCGAAAGCAGCAGGTTGGATTTATAGGCTTCCTTGGCCAATTCATTCGTCGAGGCGCGAAAACCGCGCAAGAGCTCGACCTGCTCGCGATTGATTTTATTGATCGTCGGCAGGCGATGTTCGAGCCGGCTGCGATAATGCGGGAAGCGCTCGCCGATTTCATGCTCTTGCGCCACCCGCCGCACCATATCCGCCGTCAATGCGAATTCGGCCTCGACCAGCCCGAAGATTTCGTCGCGCGCGGCGGCGTCGGGGACAAGGCCCGCGTAGTCCCGCGCGATCGACAGATCGACAAGGCACATGGTCTTCTCGACCTCGGCGATGATCAGCCGGAACAGGCGCGATTCGCGGAACATGCGCTGCAGCAAGGCTTCGCCGCGCTCCTTGCGCACCTCGATGAAGCTCGCGAGTCCGCTGCCGACGCCGTACCAGCCGGTGATGACATGGCGGTTCTGCGCCCAGGCGAAGACCCAAGGTATGGCGCGCAGATCGCTCAAGGTGCGCGCGCCGAAGCGCCGCGCCGGGCGCGACCCGATATTGAGCAGCGAGATCTCGTCGAGCGGGCTCGCCGCCTGGAGATAGGTGAGGAGCCCGGGATGGCCGATGAGCGCGCATAGGCCGCGTGAGAGGCGCCCGACAGCGCCTCCATCGCCTCATCGAATTCGGCGCGGGGGACGAGCGCCTCCTCGCGCTCCGAGATGCAGCGCATGCTCGAACACCGCGCCGCCAGCAACTCCATCTGATAGGCGGCGGTGCCGCGGTTGGCGTATTTGAACGAGACGACCTCGCCTTGCTCCGTGACTCTGAATCGGCCGCGGATGGAGCCCGCCGGCTGCGCCGCGATGGCACGGGCGGTGGGCAGGCCGCCGCGGCTGACCGAACCGCCGCGGCCATGGAAAAAGGCGATCGGGACGCCGGCCTCCGCGCCGATCTTGGTCAGCCGGTTCTGCGCCTTGGACAGCTCCCAGTTCGACGAGAAGAAGCCGCCGTCCTTGTTGGAGTCCGAATAGCCGATCATCACTTCTTGAATGCCGCCCTGGGCGCGGGCGCTGCGCCGCACCACCGGCAGGGACAGCAATTCGCGCATGATGGCGGGCGCGGCGCGCAGATCCGGAATGGTCTCGAACAGCGGCGTGATCGGCAGGGTGCAGGCCTCGACGCCCGCCGCGTCGCGAAACAGCCCAGCCTCCTTGGCGAGAAGATAGGCGGCGAGAATGTCGGCGACGGAACGGCTCATGCTGAGCACGAAGCTGCCGAAGGCTTCGCGGTCGAATTCCTCGTCCCGATCCTGGGCCAGCTTGAACATGCCGAGCGTCTCTTGCGCCTCCGGCGGCAAAGCCGGCGCGGACCGTTCGCTCTTGCGCGGCTTGGCGAGCTCGGCGACGATCCAGGCCTTCCATTCGGGCGATTCCGCGTCCGGCGGCTCGCCGCCGTCGGCTCCGGCCCGCGCCCGCCATAGCGCTTGGACGGTCTGCGTCAGCCGCGTCGTGTTCTCGCGCAGGTCGAGCCTGACCGTGCGGAAGCGGAAGACCTCGACGGCCCGTCGCAGCGGCCGCGCCAAATCGTCGGCGAGGCCGCCGCTGCCGCTTTCGCTCAGCGCCGCCTCCATGACCGCGAGATCGGCGATGAGTTCGTCGGCGCTGGCGTAATCGACCGCGCCGCCGGTTCGGCCGCCTTCGGCGCGGGCGCGCGTCGCCCGCAGCTTGCGCAGCATGCAGGACAGGAACTGGCGATAGGGCTCGCCGGGATTGCGCTGCGCGATCTGGTCGCCGTCGCCGCTCTCCCCCAGGGCGCGGGCGAGAACCTCGCGGAAGGCTTCCGGCGGCGGCAGCGCCCGCTCGGTGATCGACAGCCGCTCGAGCAGAATCGAGAGGCGCTCGTCATAATAGCGCAGGCTCGCGCGGGCGTTTTCGCCGAGGGCGCGGCGGGTGACGTCATTGGTGACGAAAGGATTGCCGTCGCGGTCGCCGCCGATCCATGAGCCGAACTGGAAGAATTGCGTCAGCGGGAAGCTCTCGCCCGGATAGAATTGATGCAGCGCGCGGTCGAGCTTCTTCAAAAGCTCGGGCACGCCGTCGAACAGGGTTTCATGGAAGAAATGGAGGCCCCAGGCGACCTCCTGATCGACCGAGGGCTTTTCAAGGCGAAGCTCGCCGGTCATCCAAAGAAGCTCGATCTCGTCGCGGAGCTGATCGAGGAAGGCCGAGCGCTCCCGCACGGTCCAGCGCGGCTGCTCCAGCTCGACGAGCAAGCGGTAGATGCGGCGGTGCTTCTCGAGAACGGTGACCCGCTTGGCTTCCGTCGGATGCGCGGTGATGACGGGCCGGATGCGCAGCGCGGCGAGCTGGTCGCGGAGATCGGAGGCCTCGACGCCACGCGACGCCGCCGTCGCGACGAGATTTGAAAACGTGCCCTGCGCGGCCTCTTCGCCGCGCTCGCGCTCGTCGCGCCGACGCTCGCGCATGGCCGCGTGCTGCTCGGCGATCGCAAGCAGCTGGAACCAGATCCCATGGGCCTGGAACACGCGCGAGAGAAGCTCGGGCGTCACATCCGAGACCTTGGCGTCGCCAACTAGCACCGACGCGATCTGCGGATGCTGGCGGCGGGCGACGTCGAGAAGCAATTGAAACAGGAGATCGGCGGCTTCGTCGCCGCTCGACGCAGGTTCGCCGACGGCCGGCTCCGTGGCCATCCGCTTCAAGAGAAGGCCGACGTCGCGCGCCGTCATTGGCCGCGTCCCCCGCGGCCCGCCGCCAAGCTTCGCCTTGCGCTGATCATATCGCCCCCGTCATCCCTGAATATCTGGCTCGGCCGAGCATGCGGCGCGATTGCGGCGGTGTGGGAGCGGATCGGCCGCGCTGACGCGCCTCGCGCCGCCGATCCGATGGGCTTGCCGCTCACCACATTCCAGCAAACGGAAAAATGGAATACAGGGTCAAGATCGCAAGAACGCAGCCGGCCGTGGAGTACGCCAACATCCTTGATGAGAGCACCAAGATTTATCAAGTAACTTTTAAAGTCAAAACAGCCCCACCCAGCACCACGAACACACCCGCCGCGAACCACAAACCCCAATAACGCATGTCGAACCCCATCAACCGCCTTGCACTCGGCCTTTTGTTCATTTGTTCGCTGCCGGCTATCGCCCAGCCCGCAAATGTGAACCAAGCCACCAATGAATTTCAGCCCCTTCCAAGGCTCCTGGTAACACCCGACCAGGACAAGAACAAGGTTTACATGATGGGGCCGAACGGAAGGATCGTCGTCACCCATAAACTGCAGCCATCCTTCGTCATCTCCAACGGGAAGGTCATTCCCTACACCAACAGCGTCAGGAGCCGCCCGGCCCTTCCGCCAGGCACAAACCTGGTCAGCCAACCCAGATCGATGCTCCCTGAGAAGGCCCAAGCCGAATTTCAAGCGGCCATCAAGACATTCATCGCCCTTAAGCAAAAGGACCCCAACAGGATACAGCAATACGTAACTTGGGTCAGGT
>CAWESJ010000294.1:0-4295 GCA_963811015.1 uncultured Alphaproteobacteria bacterium
GGCCCGTCCCCCAAAAGCATCACGATCAGCACGCTCCATTTGTTGCCGATGCGGGCCAGAACCTGACTCTACTTTTCGGCAGTCAACATGGACCAGCGCATCGGGGCCGCGCGCCTCGGGGTCGGTCACCTCTTTGTGCTTTAGGACCAAAAATGTGCCTCCTTGCGCGTGTTAACGGGAGTCACGTATTTAGTGCAGGTTACAAATTTATACCAATGGAGACCTGAATGAAGCTCCTGCACATCGATTCGAGCATTCTCGGCGCGCATTCCGTCAGTCGGCCCATCGGCGCGGCGGTGGTGGACAGGCTGCGCCGGCAAAGCCCCGACCTCGCCGTGACCTATCGCGATCTGGCCGCTGCGCCGCTTCCGCATTTTTCGCCCGCGAGCGCGCCCGGCGCCCATCCCCTCTCGGCGGCCGCGAATGGCGCGGATCCCGCCGTGATCCTGGACCAAAAAGCGAGCCAAGAGGCGCTCGACGAATTTCTGGCCGCCGATGTCGTGGTGATCGGGGCGCCGATGTATAATTTCACCATACCCAGCCAGCTGAAGGCTTGGATCGACCGCATTCTCGTGCCGGGCAAAACCTTCGCCTACACGCCCGAGGGACCCAAGGGGTTCGCCGGAGACAAGCGTGTGATCATCATCGTCTCGCGCGGCGGGCTTTATGGTCCGGACGCGCCCTTCGCAGCGGCCGAGCATGGGGAATCCTATCTTCGCACGGCCCTGGGCTTCATCGGGATCGCCGATCCCGAAATCATCGTCGCCGAAGGCGTCAATAGCGGACCCGAGCAGCGCAACGCGGCGCTGGAAGGCGGCCTGCAGGCGGCCGCCGCGCTCCGCGCGGCTTAGATCTGAACTCTAGCCGACGCGTCCTATCTCGGCGCCGCCGCAGAATTGACCGATTGCGTGAAGGCGTCGACCTCGTCGCCGAAATGCTCGCGGGTCAAGGGATCGATCACGGCGACCGGCGCCGTTACGACCAGGCTCGCGGCATGGCCGACGGACGCCGCCGCGCCGGCGGTCGTCGCCATGATCCTTTCGCCGAGGCCTACCCGCGAATCCGTCAGCGTTTGACCGGAGGCGAGGCTTTGCCCGAGAATTGCGACCGCTCTTGGATTGTCCGCATAGGTGCCGTGGTCGAATTTGTCTCCCGCTTTGAAGGTCGTAAGATTAACAACCTCGATCTTTTCGCGGGCGAGATCGGACTTGAAGGGTTCGACGTTCGGATCGACGGCGCCGAGCCTGGGGCCGCCCCAGAGTTCACGGGAAACCGCTAGGGCGCGATCATTTTCGGACAGGAACAAGATAAAATTCGGCCGGTTCGGCCCCATCGTCGCGATCTGCTCGCGGGCGAGATCGACGTCGACGTCGGGCGCCGCGAGCAGAACGGAACGGATCTTCGCCGCAACGCGCCCGTCGCGGATCGCCATCTGCCGGAGGGCTTCGAGCGTCACCCAATTGCCCATCGAATGGGCGAGCACGGTTATTTGATCCACCTTCGGGGTTGAGCGCGAGCCAACGGAGGAGGTTTTCGAGCGCGTCGCGCGAATAGCTCGAGCTTTCTCGGTCATAGCCATAGGCGAGGACGCTGCCCTTTGACGGCCAGGTGAACAGGATTGGCACGAAATCGTCGCCGCTGCCCGTGTCGTGGACAATCTGGGCGAAGCGGAAAACGGCGTCGTCGAATCGATTGTTGAAGCCATGGACGAAGACGAGCGCCTGCCGTTTCGGCGCTTTCTGGAGCAGGCGCGAGAATTCGGCGATCGCCGCCTTTTTGTCGATAATATCGGCCTTGAGGGTCACGAAATCCGTCGCCGGATTGCCGGGAAGTTGTTTCGGCCATTCGACTTGGCCGACTTGATGGGCGCCTGGCGGGGGAATTGAAACGATAATGTCGGCGAAGCTCGGCTCCCGTGCGCGATAGCCTGAAAACATCTCGCCGGCAGAGTTCGCTTTCAGCCGCGTCGTCGCGACCACCATTTCGACCGGCGTCGCGCCTGGAGCGCTTTCGGGGACCGGCGCGAGAAAGCCCTTGAGGCTGCTCGAGCAGGCGCCAAGGCTCAGGGCGGACAAGGCGAGCGCGAAAACGCCGGCGAAGCGCATGCGCCGAATGGAATCGACAAGAGCTTCTCGGATGGGGACAGGGTTTTGCGCGGGCCGATTTTTTGACAAGTTCCGACCCGTGTAACCCATTTGAGGGGGCGGCGCTCTCGCCGCCAAAAGACATCCGGGCGCAAGCCGGCGCAGCTCCGCCCTTGTCCGGCTCGGCCCCAAATGGAACCAAACCGTGACTTTATTAAGTGCAAATCGTCAAGATGAGGTGAAGGGAAACGCGGGCCGCCAGGAAAACGCGACCCGCGCAAGGGCGGCGCTGGCTAGGCGAGAGCTTTCTGGCGCGAGAGGTCGCGCAGAACCGCCGCATCGACCTCATCCGTCCAGACTCGGAACGTCTGCAATGTGTGTGGGCCGAAGGAGGTCACGAGCGGGATGTCCGCTGCGTCGCGTCCGCGGGCGACGGTGATGCGGCCGATGCGCGGCGTGTTGTGGCGCGCGTCGAAGGTGAACCAATGTCCGTCGAGAAAGACTTCGAACCAGGCGTTATAGTCCATCGGAGAGGGGTCGGGCGGCACGCCTATGTCGCCCAGAAATCCATTCGCATAGCGCGCCGGAATGTTCATGCAGCGGCAGAACGCGACAGCGAGATGGGCGAAATCCCGGCAGACGCCGACGCGCTCCTGATAGGCTTCAAAAGCGGTGCGGGTCGCGCGGGCGTGTTCGTAGCCGAAGGTCAAATGATCGCAGACGAAATCGCAGATCGCCTGCACCCGGCGCCAGCCGCGCGGGCTCGCGCCGAAATGAAGCCACGCCATATCCGCGAGCTTGTCGGTTTCGCAATAGCGGCTGCCGAGCAGGAACAGCAAAGTATCGTCGGGCAGCCGCTCGACAGGGACCTCGTTCGCGTCGAGCACAATGGGATCGGGCAGGCCGTTGTCCTCGATGATCGCGTCCGAGCTGATCGTGAGGCGCCCGGCGGCGCGATGAGCCGCCGCACCATATTGCCGAATGTGTCGAGATAGGTCGTCGAGGGAATCGAGGGCGAAGTCGTCGCCGGGCGTTCGTAGCGCAGCTCCTGCGAACGCTCGCGATGCGCGTCGAGCAGGCAGACCATCAATGTCGGCTGCGGACATTCGAACGCCAATTCATAGCCGTATCTTATGAGCATGATCACGAGTCCGGTTTCAATTCGCGCAAGCGCTCGGAATTTTCCGGCGGCGCCTCGAAATTTCGCGGCTTTGGCGCGGATATTTCGGCAAAGGCCTAGCCCGCCAGGGCTGGCGCGCGATGCAGCTTGGGCTAACCGCTGACGCCGGGTTTGGTTCCTTCCGACCTCCGCCAGGCCAGCGCCGGACCTGCCGCGGAAGGCGTCAGCGCTGGGTTGCGACGAGCAAGGCCCCGCGAAGCGATGAACAGGAACTTCCGAGCCAGTTCAGCGCGGAGAGGCGCTCGCCCAGGAAGGCGACGCCAAAGACGGCGACGAGAACGGTCGAGAGCTTGTCGATTGGCGCGACGCGCGCCGCGTCGCCGAGCTTCAGCGCGCGGAAATAGCAAAGCCAGGATGCGCCGGTAGCGAGCCCCGAGAGGACGAGAAAAACATAGGTCCGTCCGGAAATCGCGCCGAGCGGCTGATATTGCCTGGTCGCGGCGAGGATCGCGGCGACGACGGCCAGGATCACGATCGTGCGGATGAAGGTCGCGAAATCCGAATTGACGGCCTCGACCCCGATCTTGGCGAAAATCGCCGTCAGCGCGGCGAAGCCCGCCGACGCCAAGGCCCAGAATTGCCAGGACGCGAGCCAGATCCTCATGGCGTTCAGCCGTCGCTCGCGGCGAGGAGCTGCGCCTGATGAGAGGTGACGAGCGCGTCGATGACCTCGTCCAGAGCCTCTCCGGTCATCACTTTGTCGAGCTTGTAGAGCGTCAGGTTGATCCGGTGGTCGGTGAGCCGACCTTGCGGGAAATTATAGGTGCGGATCCGTTCGGATCGGTCGCCGGAGCCGACTTGGCTGCGCCGGTCGGCGGCGCGCTCGGCGTCGAGCTTCTGGCGCTCCATGTCATAAATTCGGGCCCGCAAAAGCGCCATGGCGCGGGCTCTGTTCTTGTGCTGCGAGCGCTCGTCCTGCACGAAGATGATCGTGTTGGTCGGAACATGGGTGATGCGGATCGCCGACTCGGTCTTGTTGACATGCTGGCCGCCGGCGGCAGCAATACGCAACCGAACCAGTAGAGGACAGT
>CAWESJ010000295.1:0-3989 GCA_963811015.1 uncultured Alphaproteobacteria bacterium
CCACGACCGTAGTCAGTGGTAGTCACTTGTCTAATAACATCACAAGCGTGAGCAATACCGGGTTAACTGTTGAAACCTCTATAGCCTCAAGTAACTTTTCCGTTGATTATATTTGCATAGGACACTGATTGCCGTGGAATGCCGGGCATAAGGCGCTCCAATCTTTTCGGCTTTACAAAGGGGGCTGGCCATCTACTGCCGGTCGGCGCAGCCCCTCCCTGATATAAACCGGCGGTATAACCCATAACAACAAGAGTAACTTATCATGTCTGACTCCCTTATTGGCGAAATTAAACTCTTTGCCGGCAACTTCGCTCCTGCAGGATGGGCGTTATGTGAAGGACAATTACTTCCGATACAACAATACGCAGCATTGTTTTCCATCATCGGTACATACTATGGCGGCAACGGCACAACCAACTTCGCCTTACCCGATCTGCGGGGACGCACTCCGATCGGGCAAGGCATAGGCCCAGGTTTATCGACTTACAACATTGGCGAACCAGCAATACGTACGCCTTGTTCAGCGGCGCAACAACAAAACCCGTATTGCTATCATGCCGCGCAGGAAGGTTCCGGTGGTCAGGACCAGCGCGCCGCAGGCGAACTCCTGGCCTTGCGCGGTGCGGACGCCCGCGATGCGGCCGTCGCGAATGAGAAGATCGGCGGCTTCCCCTTCAAGGACGGCGAGGCCGTTGGTCGCAGCGATCGCCTCCTGCATGGCCACGCGATAAAGCTTGCGGTCGGCCTGGGCGCGCGGCCCGCGCACCGCCGGCCCTTTGGCGCGGTTGAGGACGCGAAACTGGATGCCGGCCGCGTCCGCGACACGCCCCATAAGTCCGTCGAGCGCGTCGATCTCGCGGACGAGATGGCCCTTGCCGAGCCCGCCGATCGCCGGATTGCAGGACATGGCGCCGATCGTCGCGAAGGCCTGGGTGATGAGGCCCGTCTTCGCGCCGCGCCGCGCCGCCGCCGCGGCGGCCTCGCATCCGGCATGACCGCCGCCGATCACGATTACATCGAAGCCATCCGCCATGGCGCCTGCAGCCTTCGCTCGCCCTGTTTCACGTGAAACATGCGCGGGGCCTTTTCCCAAAGTTTCGGAGCCGGACCCGCGCGCGATAACCTTCGTATCACTTGCCTATGCAAAAACGCGAGAAAATCTCTCCCAAAATATCCTCGGCCTCGATCAGGCCGGTCAGTCTTTGCAAGGCGAAGCTCGCCGCCCGCAAATCCTCGGCGATCAGCTCCACCGGCCCGGCAGGATCAGACAAAACCCGTGTCAGCGCCTCCTCGGCCTCCTGGAACGCCCGGCGGTGGCGCGCCCTGGTGATCAAGCCGGCGTGGCCGTCCCCGCTCGCCGTCTGAGCGAATTCCCCAAGCCGCGCGACCAGAAGCGAAAGGTTTTTCCCCGTCTCGGCGCTGATTTCGAGGCCGCGCGGCTCGTCTTGGCCCAGAGCTTCGCCGCTCGCCGGCGCGAGATCGCATTTGGTGAAGATCGGCCAGACCTCGGCGCTCCGCACGCTTTGCGGGATCGCGCAGGGCGCGCCGGCTTCGCTCAGCCAGAGCACGAGATCGGCGCTTTTGGCGCGCTCATACGCGCGGGCGACGCCGATCTTCTCGATCGGGTCGCGGCTTTCCCGCAGGCCGGCCGTGTCGATCAAGACCGCGGCGCAGCCGCAAAGATCGAGATGAACTTCGATCGGATCGCGCGTCGTGCCCGCCTCAGGCGAGACGATCGCCGCCTCGCGCCGGGCGAGCGCGTTGAGCAGGGTCGATTTGCCGGCATTGGGCGGGCCGGCGATCACGATTGTGAGCCCTTCCCTTATGCGCTCGCCGGAGCGGGCGGCGTCGAGCTCGGTGCGCAAGGCGCCCTGCAAAGGCGCGAGAATTTCGCCAATCCGCCGGCTGGTCGCGGGGGGAACCGAGGCCTCGTCGGAAAAATCGATTTCGGCCTCGACCAAAGCGGAGGCTTCGAGAAGGCCGCGCCGCCAAGCCTCGGCCTGTCGGCTCAGCCGCCCCTCCATCTGCCGCAAGGCCTGCCGGCGCTGCCATTCCGTCTCGGCCGCGATGAGGTCGCCGAGCCCCTCGACTTCGGCGAGGTCCATCTTGCCGTTCAAAAGCGCGCGCCGGGCGAATTCGCCGGGCTCGGCCGGGCGCGTCGCCGGAAAGCTTGCGAGCGCCTCGATCATCCGGGCGGCGACGGCGCGGCCGCCATGGACATGAAATTCCGCGCAATCCTCGCCGGTGAAGCTGCGCGGCGCGGGGAAAAAAATGACAAGGCCTCTGTCGATCGCCTCGCCCGACGCCGGATCGACAAAACGCGCGAGGGTCGCCGCCCGCGCGTCGGGAAGTTTCGCCGTCATGCTCTTGACAATGAGCGGCGTCGCCGGCCCCGATAGACGCAGCACCGCGATCGCGGCACGGCTCGTGCCAGAGGCGATGGCGAAAATTGTTTCAGACATTATCGCGCCGGCCTCCGCCGGGAGCGGGATGAAGAAAAGCAGTGATGGTCTTCCGCCCGCATCCCGCGCCAGCTTTCAGAAATCAATCAGCTTCCGATCTAGCGAGAAGATCAGCCCATGTCAGCCAATGAACTCAGCCGAGCCGCGAGCCCTTATCTTTTGCAGCATGCGCATAATCCGGTCCATTGGCGGCTATGGGGCAAGGCCGCGCTGCAGGAAGCCCAGGATCTGAACAAGCCCATTCTGCTTTCGGTCGGCTACGCCGCCTGCCATTGGTGCCATGTCATGGCGCATGAAAGTTTCGAGGACCCCGAGACCGCCGCCGTGATGAACGAACTTTTCGTGAACATCAAGGTGGATCGTGAAGAGAGGCCCGATATAGACCATATATATATGTCCTCCCTTCAGGCCTTTGGAGAGCGCGGCGGCTGGCCGTTAACCATGTTTCTGACGCCGACCGCCGAGCCGTTCTGGGGCGGAACCTATTTTCCCAAGGTCGAGCAATATGGCAGGCCGGCTTTCGTGACCGTGCTGAAGACCGTCGCCCAGGCGTTTCACGGCGAGCCCGAGCGCATCGCGAAAAACACCAAGATCGTGCGCGATGGCCTAATGAAATCGGCGCCCAAGGGCGACGGCGGCGGCTTGAGCCTGGAGCAATTGGACAATCTCGCGCCCCAGGTCGTCAATTTCATCGATCAGGTCGATGGCGGTCTGCGCGGCGCGCCGAAATTCCCCAATACGCCGATTTTCGAATTTCTCTGGCGCGCCGGGGCGCGGCTCGGCAAGGTCCCCTATCGTGATCTCGTCCGCCTGACCCTGACCCATATGTCGGAGGGCGGCATTTACGATCATCTCGGCGGCGGCTATGCGCGCTATTCGACGGACGAGCGCTGGCTCGCGCCGCATTTCGAGAAAATGCTCTATGACAACGCTCAGATCCTGGAGCTTCTGGCCCTCTGCTATCATGAGTTCGGCGATGATCTCTTCCTCGCCCGGGCGCGGGAGACCGTCGGCTGGCTGAAGCGCGAAATGACCAATTTCGAGGGCGCCTTTTGCGCGAGCCTCGACGCTGACAGCGAGGGCGTCGAAGGCAAGTTCTACGTCTGGACCTGGGACGAGCTTGTGGCGCGGCTCGGGCAGGAGGATGCGAGCTTTTTCGGCAAATTCTACAACGCCTCGCGGATCGGCAATTGGGCCGAGCATCCGCATGGCGAAATGGTCACGATCCTGAACCGGCTCGAATCCAAGCGCCCGACGCCCGAGGAGGAGGCGCGGCTCGCGCCGATCCGGCAAAGGCTGTTCGAGGCGCGGGAAAAGCGCATCCATCCGGGCCTCGACGACAAGATCATGGCCGACTGGAACGGCTTGATGATCGCAGCGCTGGTCAATGCGGCGACGCTCCTCGGCGAGCCGGAGTGGATCGCGCTCGCCGCCCGCGCCTATCGCTTCATCGCCGAGACGATGCAATTCACCGACGCCGAGGGCGGACGCGCCTCGCCCATAGCTGGCGCGCCGGCGTGTTCG
>CAWESJ010000296.1:0-7001 GCA_963811015.1 uncultured Alphaproteobacteria bacterium
GACGATCCTTTTTTCAAGCAGGGAATTGACCGCGGATTCCGCCAGGCTGGTCGAAACGCAACGCCCGCTCGATACGACACCGCGCATTGGCTCGGCGAGCGCCTCACAGCGCGGTTGCCGGGCGAAACGGTGGCGATCTATGCAGGCGCGGGAAAGTCCGCGCTTTTCATCGACGGCGAAAGGAAAAGCGTCCAGCGCGAGGAGATCAAGAAGGCCGTCAAGGAGCGGCGCATCAGGCTTGTCGTCGCGACGGACCCCGCCTGCGAGGGACTGATCCTCCAAACCCTCGGAACCCTCATTGACGTCGACCTACCATGGAATCCATCACACTTGGAACAGCGTATAGGGAGGATCAAACGGTTCGGGCAACGTCGTGACAAGGTCGATATGCTCAACCTCGTTTATCACGGCGCCATCGACGAGAAGGTCTACAAGACCCTCTCGTCACGAATGCAGGATCGCTATAATATTTTCGGAACCTTGCCGGATGTCATCGAAGATGACTGGATAGAAGACATCGAAGACCTAGGCGAAGAGCTGCGCGAGTTCACGACGAAGAAACACCAGGCCAACACTTTCGACCTCCGTTATGCGGAGGGGCTCTCCTCCGCCTTCCTCCTCTTGCCCCTCGTCCTCGCCCTGCAGGCGTCAAGTCGGGTTCACGGAAACGCCGAGGGAAACGCACGCCCAGTTGCTTGCCCTTGCGGCGCCCGAGAAGCGCCTGGCGGCCATGCGGCTTCCGCGCACCGAATCCGCTTCGCGCCGCTTGCTGACGATCTTCGGGACCTTCCTCGACGATCGGGAGCGGCCTCTGCGCGAACTGGTCGTCGAGCGCGTCGATGACGAGGAGTTTCAGGCCACGGTTTTGCGCCTGGCAGTGGATCGCATCCGCAAAGCATAGCCGTCGCGCGAATGACTGAGCCTCAGCGTAGCGCGCTTCTTAGGCATGATCTCGACGTGGACCAATAGTGCAACATAAGGGACGTTATGTTGCACTAAAGGCCATGGAATCAACGCGCCGATTGACCGTCCTCGACCCCGACCAGCCGCCGCAGATCTCGGCGGTCACTTCGGCCTCGGTCGTCGCGCCCCGCGTGATCGCCGCCGCCGGCGAAAAGGCCGCGCGGCGCTTTTTGGAATTCTTCGCCGCGACCATCCGCGACAAGAACACGCGGGCCGCCTATTTCCATGCCGTCGCGCGGTTCTTCGACTGGTGCGACGGCGCAGGATCGGCGAGATCGCCGGCGCGAGCCGCTACACGTCGCCGCCTATATCGAGTCGCTCGGCAAGGATTTCGAAAAGCCGACGGTCAAGCAACACTTGGCCGCGATCCGCATGCTGTTCGACTGGCTGGTCACCGGCCAGGTCGTCGCGACCAATCCGGCCCATGAGGTGCGCGGCCCGAAGCATGTCGTCAAGACCGGCAAGACCACGGTTTTGGATGGCGACCAGGCGCGCAAGCTTCTGGACAGCATTGATGCGTCAACGCTTGTCGGGCTGCGCGATCGGGCGCTGATTAGCGTGATGACCTTCGCCTTCGCCCGCATCGGCGCCGTCGTCGCCATGCGCCTCGAGGACTATTACCCCAAGGGGCCAGCGCTGGTGGGTGCGTCTGCATGAAAAAGGCGGCAAGCGGCACGAGATGCCGGCGCATCACACTTTCGAAGCCTATCTCGACGCCTATGTCGAGGCGGCGGGCCTCCGGGACGCCGGCAAGAGCCCCCTCTTCCGTTCGGCCTCCGGCCGCACCGGCGCGCTGACCGAAAATCCGATGCACCGCGTCGACGCCTGGCGCATGATCCAGCGCCGCGCCGGCGGCCTCGGCCTGCGCGTCAAGATTGGCTGCCATACCTTCCGCGCCACCGGCATCACCGCCTATCTCGAGGCCGGTGGTACGCTGGAGAACGCCCAGGCCATGGCCGCGCATGAAAGCCCGCGCACGACCAAACTCTACGATCGCACCGGGGACGAGATCACGCTCGATAGGGTCGAGCGGATTACGATTTGATAAGCCTACAGCCCGGCAATACCGCCCTATTTTTTTGATAAAAAAATGACGCCGGACAAGGTCCCGGCGGATCTGACGGGCGAGCGGCGCACATTAAAGCGTAGGCGTAAGCAATCGAACGCTGCAAATGGAGCTGGTCACGTAAAACATATAAAGCCAATTTAAACCAAATTGGTCGGCCTGTTCCCTTTTTGGATACGCGAGAAGAGGGATTGCCATGACACGGGTCTTCGAAAACAAGACGATCGACGAGATACGGGTGGGCGATTCCGCTGCGATCAGGCGGACGCTTCATTTGGCCGATCTGCGGGCATGGGCCGCGGTGAGCGGAAATCCAAGCCTCGACGAGGATTTCATCGAGGGACACGGCCTCACTCAATGGGCGGCTTCGCTGTTCTCCACCGTGATCGGCTCCAAGCTGCCAGGCCCGGGCTCGGTGATCCAATCCGTCTCGGCGCGGTTCCACCGTCCAATCCGGACCGGCGAAGCCGTGGCCGCTACCGTCACCGTCAAGGCAATCCGCAAGGACCTGGGGATCGTCTTGCTCGACTGCCGATGCACCGACGACGCCGGAGGCATGATCGCCGAAGCGACTTTCGAGGCCAAAGCGCCAGCCATCAGAATCCGTAAGGAACTACCGGAGCATGATCTCGACGAACTGGTCGAACGCTGCAAAGGGCTGAAGCCAATCCGGACTGGCGTCGTCCACCCCTGTACGCCGGACGCCCTACTGGGCGCGGTAGAAGCGGTCGACCACGGGTTAATTGAGGCCGTGCTGTTCGGACCTGAGGCGGAGATCCGTAGGGCCGCCAGCTTGGCCAAGATCGACCTAGCCAATTACCGCATCGTCGCAACCGCAGACCCCGAAGAGTCAGCCGCAAAAGCGGCTGCGATGGCGGGCGCGGGAGAGATCCACGCGCTGATGAAGGGGAGCCTGCACACCGATCAGTACATGCACGCTGTTCTGACGAAGGAAAACAATCTTCGCACCGGCCGCTTGCTCAGCTACTGCATTCTGATCGCGGCGCCGACCTATTCCAGGCGCATCATCCTCAGCGATGTTGCAGTCAATATCGCCCCCGACGTCGATCAGAAGAAAGACATCATTCAAAACGCTATCATCCTGGCCCAAGCCATTGGAATTTTAGAGCCGAAGGTGGCGGTCCTGTCGGCCGTCGAACTGGTGCGCACCAAGATGCACTCAACGATGGAGGCCGCGGCTCTGGCAAAAATGGCAGACCGACGGCAGATCGTCGGCGGGATCGTCGATGGACCGCTGGACCTCGACATCGCTGTCGATGCGCAATCGGCGCGAACCAAGGGCGTAATTTCGCCGGTCGCGGGCGTGGCCGCTATCCTGATCGCGCCCGATATCGACGCCGGCAACATGATGTACAAGGAACTATCCTTCATGGGCAAAGCGCAGGGCGCCGGCATCGTCATGGGGGCAAAGGTTCCTTTGATTCTCACGAGCCGTTCCGACAGCGCCGAGGCCCGGCTGTTCTCGACCGCGCTTGCCGCCATCTTCGTCAACGCTACGACGAAAGACCCCTCGCTTCTCCACCCCGCAACCAGCGAGTAGTTCTCATGGCCAAAGGGATTCTCGTCATCAATGCCGGTTCGACCTCGGTCAAATTCGCCGGCTACCGCCATGACGGTGGCGAGGATTTGAGTTGCGCCGCCCGAGGCCAGATCGAGGGGATCGGCAGCCAACCGCATTTCATTGTCAAGGGCGCAGACAACAAGCTTATCGACGCCCACGAGTGGGATGCTGATGATCCGCTGAGCCAAGACGGCGCTCTCCGCTTCATCTTTGGTTGGCTGAAAAAACACCTCGAGGAAATCACCTTTGTCGCGGCCGGCCACCGGCTGGTCCTGGGGGGCGTCAGACACGACAGACCCACGGTCGTCGACGAGGCGATCCTCGCGGAACTTGATTCCTTGTGCGAGATCGAGCCGTCGCATCAGCCATATGAGATTGCTGGCATACGGGCTGTCGCCAAGCTCGAGCCAAACATACCGCAAGTGGCCTGCTTCGATACGTCCTTCCACCGGACGATGCCGGAAGTCGCTCAACTCTACGCCCTGCCTCGATCTGTGATTGAAGGCAATGTCCGCCACTGGGGCTACCATGGCATATCCTACGACTACATAAGCCGCAAGATTCCCAAATATGCCCCGAACGCCAGGCGGGTGATCGCCGCCCATCTTGGCGGCGGCTGCAGCCTCTGCGCCATGCTCGACGGCAAATCCGTCGACACCTCTATGGGTTTTAGCGCGATCGACGGGCCGCCGATGTCGACCCGCTGCGGCGAACTCGACGCGGGGATCCTACTCTATCTGCTAAAAAGTAAAGTCTACGATCTGGAGGGCCTTGAACAGCTCCTTTACAAACGCTCTGGCCTGCTTGGACTTTCCGGCGTCAGTGGCGACATGCGGGAGCTGCTGGAAAATAAATCGCCCGAGGCCGCTTTGGCGATCGAGTATTTCGTTTATCAGGTGGTCAAGTTCATCGGTTCCTACGCGACCATTCTCGACGGGGTCGATGCAATCGTCTTTACGGCCGGGATTGGCGAGAACGCGGCGCCGGTTCGCGCTGCTATCTGCGCCAAGCTCCGCTGGCTCGGCGCAAGATTGGACGAGGCGGCCAATTTGCGGAATGGACCGCGCATTTCAACCGACAACAGCACCGTGTCGGTCTTTGTCATTCCAACTAACGAGGAGCTGATGATCGCTCAGCATACGCTGGCGATCATCAAGGCGCGGAGATTCATTCAGTAAGCCCCTTAGCCCTGACGAACTCAGACAATGGAGACGACAATGGCGGAAAAATCTTCAGCAGCAGGAGGCCCCCGATTCGAGCATAGCGTACCGTTCTTCTGGCCGATGGCGCCCTGGGTAGAATTGGGTGAAGAAGCCGCAGAGATTTTCCAGAGAAACCTCGACTTTGCAATCGAAGAAGAAAAAGAGGAATTTGATCTCAAGCCAGTCTGGGCTACCCCGAACGAAGTCCTTTATGATCTTAACACCATGCAGCTTCGGGATTTTTCCGATGCCGCCGCGCGCAGCGACACGAAGATCGTGCCGACCGTCATCGATGCCCCCTATGCCGGCCACCACTCGACCATCGCCGACTACGCCAGGGGCCAGAGCCTAGTCGAGACGCTTCAGTCGAATGGCATAAGGCGCGTACTATGCATGGACTGGAAGTCGGCGACGGATCAAATGAAGGACTACAACATCGACATCTACCTGGCCGAAATCAACGCCATCGTCGATGATTTGGGCGGCCAGATCAATCTGATCGGGCTTTGCCAGGGCGGCTGGATGGCGGCGATGTTCGCCGCGCGCTACCCGCATAAGGTCGCGACGCTGGTGGCGGCAGGCGCACCGCTCGATTGTGATGCCGGGGAAGGTTTCGTCAAGAAGATCGCGAAGGAGCAACCGATGAGCTTCTTCGAAGACCTGGTTATACAAGGCGGCGGCCTGATGCGCGGCAAATTCATGCTTGCCGGCTGGAAAAGCATGCATCCAGAGGAGCATTACTTCAAGACCTATATTGATCTTTACGAAAATGTCGAAGACTCCGCCTTTATCAAGAAACGCGAGGAATTCGAGAGATGGTACGAACACCCGCTCGATCTGCCCGGCGTGTGGTACCTGCAAGCGATCAAGCTTCTGTTTAAGGACAACCAGCTCTACAAGGGCACGTTCTCCGCGCTTGGCCGCAAGATCGGACTTGGAGACATCATCTGCCCAACTTTCCTGATGGCCGGCGAGAGCGACGACATAACGCCGTCTCCGCAGGTGTTCGCAGCAGAACTAAAGCTTGGAGCTCCAAAAGAGAAGATCGTCAAAAAGCTGGTTCCGGGCGGCCATATTGGCCTGTTCATGAGCTCGAAGACTTTGAAGAATTTCTGGCCAGAAATCGCCTCGTGGATCAAGCGGGAGTGTGCCGGAGCTTGACGGCAAACATATGCAGGGGCGCTGGCACGGCGCGGCCGTGGCTGGAGTCAGGCGTTGGTGCTAGGCGCCCTCTGTATTATCATCATTATCATTGCGCCAAGAGGAACCAGCCTGCGCACCGTGGCGAATGTAATGCCGCGATGAAATGGACGGAACGACAGGTATCCGGAGACTCACCAAATCTGGGCATCGCAAAGACGGAAGGGACCCCGCTATGGAACCCAATGCCGGCCAACCCGAATTGAAGTCTGGATCGAAGCCTAATGCGAAAGACGATTTGAAATCCCTCCCCCTGCTGGAGGTGGAGAAAAAATTGGGCTCATCACCGGATGGCCTCAGTCAAGCCGAGGCGCAAAAACGGCTGACCCAATATGGGCCGAACGAAATTGAAGAAAAGGAAACCAATCCGTTCCTGAAATTCCTCACCTATTTTTGGGGTCCCATTCCGTGGATGATCGAAACAGCCGTGATCCTCTCGGCGGTAGCCCGGCATTGGCCGGATTTTTTCATCATTCTGCTTCTGCTTCTGGCCAATGCTGTTGTCGGATTCTGGGAAGAACACCAGGCGGGCAACGCCATCGCTGCTCTGAAGGCCAAGCTCGCGATCAAGGCCAGGGTGAAACGGGATGGGAATTGGATCAATCCAGCGGCGCGTGAGTTGGTGCCAGGCGATGTCATCCGTGTGCGCTTGGGCGACATTGTGCCAGCGGACGCACGCTTGCTCGAAGGCGACGCCGTGGAGGTGGATCAGTCCGCGCTAACAGGCGAATCATTGCCCGCGACGCGCCGGTCGGGCGACGCCGTGTTTTCCGGTTCGATCATTCGTCAGGGCGAAATCGGCGCACTGGTCTACGCCACGGGTGCGAAGACCTACTTCGGCAAGACGGCGCAACTGGTGCAGGAGGCGCACACAGTCAGCCATTTTCAACGCGCGGTGTTGAAGATTGGCGACTACCTGATCATTCTCGCGGTGATTCTGGTGGCGGTGATTATCGCCACGGCGACTTTTCGCGGCGACCCCATCCTC
>CAWESJ010000297.1:0-8807 GCA_963811015.1 uncultured Alphaproteobacteria bacterium
GCATTGAACTGGACAGGTGACGCCAAAGGTGCCGCCTGACAGTTGCGGTAGATTCCAGGAATCCGCGCATACTGGCTTCAATGACGCGCCGCCCCAGTGCCATCAAAAGGTCTGGATCCACGGTGTAGGGGTACGTGTTCATTTCGAGCGCCGCAGAGAAGTGATAAAGAGCGGTGGCGCGATCTCTCTTGAAGATCGGGAGCATGTCGAACTTTTGGCTCAATTCGCTGCGAACCGATGCCGGTGTCGTTATGAGGTCCATTCTAGGCTCTCCTCTCTTCGATTTGCTTTTGAGAGCTGATTATCTAGGATAAGATACTTTGAAAAGCATGTCATGTATGTGATATTCTTCGTGGGCATTGAAACGCTCTCAAAGGCAGATTAAACAGGATAATCTGCCTTTAAAGGATGGCCATGCGCCAGAACACTCTACTCGAAGCCCAACCCTACCCCGTCGAACAGGCGCTCCAGAAGCTGGGAGCCAATCTCCGTAAAGCTCGCCTGCGTCGGCATTTGACGATTGACGATGCCGCGGAAAAAATCGGTACCGGCCCCAGAGCAGTGAGCGATGCCGAGCGCGGCAAGGCATCCACCGGGATCGCTGTCTATGCGGCGCTCCTCTGGGCCTATGACTCCTGCTTCGAACTTTTGAAGATCTCGCCAATCCGCTCAAGGATAAACAGGGGTTGGCACTCGCCAGCCGCCATGATCGGGTGCGCGCGCGCCGCGGCCGAGGACTCGACAATGACTTCTAGCCGACCCCAAGGACCTCCGGGACGGGCGCTGGTATTTCAACATTCATACGCGAGCCAATCCCGACGGCGAAATCCGGGGACCCATTATCCGGACCAACTGATTTGGCGCTTTAGCCCGACTTCAAGCAAAATTGAACGCGGTTTATCGCGCGTGCGGGATGCGGAACATTGGATCAGCGGTCGCCGAAAGGGGCGCGCTTCATGCTCAAACTTCGGACAGCCGCTATAGACGCGACATCTGATCGCGATCACTGAGCTGTCGGCCGATCGAGGTGTTGACCGTTTCGCCAAGCAAGTCAGCATCCCAAACTTTGAAACGGCTTCCGACGTCGTGTTAAAGCCCAATTCAGCTCTTTGGCTTTCCTTACAAGTGAGCTGGGACACGTGCCGGAGTCTTCTCCAAAGCGGCCCCGCTTTCGCCGATGATCGCTTCGTCGCCGGGCTGGAGGTCGCCCTTGACGATCTCCGTGTAGGCGCCATCGCCAAGACCAAGCTCCACCGAGATCGCCGTCGGCTTTCCATCGCGCAGGATCCAAAGCCGCGGCGCGGCGTGCGGCGATGTCCTTGGATCGGCTCCGTCGGTCGCGACCGCGGGACTCCCGGGCGAATAGCGCAAGGCTTGATTCGGCGCGCGGAGGACGTCGTCGCGCCTCTCCGTCACGATCCTGATCGTCGCCGCCATGCCCGGCTCGAGTAAAAAATCCGGATTGGGCGCGGCGATGACGATATCATGGGTCGTGACGGGCTCAGACGTCTGCGGCGATGGCCGGATTTGCGCGACTTCTCCGGCGAAGTGACGGTTCGGGAAAGATGCGACCCGGAACGTGGCCTTGTTCCCGAGCTTCACCTTGTCGATGTTCTTTGCGCTGACATCGGCGTCAACGTGAATGACGGCGAGATCTGTTGCGACGAGGAAAAGCTGCGTCTCTGCGTCCACGGCGACCGTCTGGCCTGGTTCGACGCGGCGCGCGACCACTATTCCATCGACGGGCGAAATGACGTCAGTATTGCCGAGGTTGATCTCGGCGGCATGAAGCGCAGCTTGGAGCTTTGCGACCATCGCCTCGGTGAGCTTCGTCTGCTCCTGGGCCTGCGCATAAGCCTTGCGCGACTTGTCGCGCGCTTTCCTGGAAGTGGCGCGATGGTTGGCCGGGGTCCCCTGGCGGTCTAAGTCCGCTTTCGCTTGGGCGAGATTTGCTTTGTCCATTTGGAGCCGAGCTTCGGCCGCCGCGAGATCGGCCTTGGCCCGATCGACCACGATCTGATGGGGGCGCGGGTCGATTTTCGCGCAGAGCTGGCCCGCCTTCACTTTCGTATTGGCGTCGCAATAGAGCGCCTGGATCACGCCCGACGCGTGAGCGCCGACCGGCGCGGTGGCCGTCGGATTGACGCCGCCGTTGGCAGTCAGTGTGTGGACGATCGCGCCGCGATCTAGCTTCTGCGTCACGTATCGAGCGCCGGCGTCACGATGCAGGGACCAATAGAGTCCGCTGCCCCCGACAGCCGCCAGAACGGCGAGGGCGGCGGCTGCCGAGCGCCACCCCAAGCTGCTTTTGGGGGCGCTTTGCAGAGCGTCTTGGATCGTATCCGAGCGTTCGCCGATCGCGCGCGGCTTCCCGACCTCAGGCGATGGCGCCTCGGACCGCCAGTCAACAGCTTGTTCGTAGATGTCTTCCTCCTGGGCATTGTGCATGCGCACGAGGGATTCAATTGATTCGATGATGCGTTGGGCGTCCCGGATCAGGTATCGGTCGGATTCGTCAGGACGAAGCCCGTCCGTCAGCCGCGCGAGGAGCTTCGCGAGGTGGAGAATCTCGCGATGAGCGCGGCTCATGGCCGACAGGCCATGGCCGTCAGCGAGGAAACTCGCGAGCCTGGGATAGACAGAGCTCTCGTCGTCGCGTTCGTGTTCGACGATTTCCTTGCCGACGATGCGATTGGCCTCGACGATACGCTCTACTGCTGTCCCGGCAGCGGCGTCGTCCAGCGCATCCGCGATCTGGCGCAAGCGGTCGAGGCTCGCCGCAAGTCTTTGGTGATCCTCGTGCAGAATTCCCGCGGCCTCCGCCGGCATCGCGAGCCGGCGCGGCGCCCGACCTGGACTCAGCGCCCGCAACGCATTGAGGATCACGGCGACGTCGATGGCCTCTTGGGTGAGCGCTCCGGCGACCGGGGTCAGCCAGCCGAAGGCGGCGGCCCCCATGGCCACGCCGGAAAGCGACATCCCGACGACAATGCTTTGCAAGGCGATCGCGCGCGTGCGCTGCGCGATTTTGACCGCATCCGAAACGCGATCGAGCCGATCGACGAGGATTACCACATCGGCCGCCTCGGAGGACGCGCTCGCGCCGCGCGCGCCCATGGCGATGCCGACGTCGGCCGCCGCCAAGGCGGGAGCATCATTGATGCCGTCGCCGACCATCAAGGTCGGATTGAGCCGCTGCTCGCTTGCGACGGCGTCGACCTTGTCGGAGGGGACGCGGTCTGCGAGCACTTCGTCGAGGTCGAGCGCGGCGCCGATCGTCTCGGCTGCGTCGGCGCGATCCCCAGTCACCATCACGATCCGCGCCACGCCCGCGGCCCGCAGGGCCTGGACAGCCCGAGGCGACTCGCGCCGCAATTCGTCCGCGAGCAGCAAAGCGCCGACCGCGCGCCCCTCCACGGCAACGAAAACGCTCAAAGCGGAGCGCCAGGAAGCCCGCCGAAGCGCCCGGCCCGCCCATTCTTCCAGTTGCCCTGCGCCATGGACAAGCTGATAGGAGCCAACCCGGACCTTTCGGCCGCCGACCACGCCCTCGAGCCCAGATCCCATGGTCTCGAAGACCTTTTCCGGGATCTCCAAGGACAGGCCCTTGCTACGCGCGGCGGCGACGATGGCCGCCGCCACGACATGCTGCGAGGCCTGCTCAAGAGAGGCCGCGAGCCGGAGCGCTTCATTCGGGTCTTCGCCGGGCGCGGTCTCGACGGCGACCAATCGGGCTCCGCCGACGGTCAGAGTGCCCGTCTTGTCGAACATCACCGTGTGCGTTCGCGCGAGCGCCTCGAGCGGGCCGCCGCCCTTGATCAAGATGCCGCGGCGCGCCGCCTGGGCCGCCCCGGCGATGAAGGCCACTGGCGCGGCCAGGATCAAAGGACAGGGCGTCGCCGCGACGAGCACCGCCAGGCCTCGAACGGGGTCATGTGAAAAGATCCAAGCCGCGCCCGCCACCAGAAGCGTCACCGGAAGAAGAAGCAGCGCAAATCGATCCGCCATCCGCATGAAGGGAGCCTTCGCGGTTTGCGCCGCGGTGACCATTTTGATGATGCCCGCGTAGGTGCTGTCTCCAGCGGTCGCCGAGGCCTGCATCTCGAACGTTTCGCCCGCATTGATCGCGCCGCTCAGCGCCGCCTCGCCGGCCCGACGCGTGACCGGAATGGGCTCTCCCGTCACGGCCGACTCGTCGAGGGAAGCGCTCGCGCTGGTGATAAGTCCATCGACCGGAACCACCTCGCCAGCCTGCACCAGAAGTGCATCTCCGATCGAAATCTGGTCGATCGGCGCATCTTCGATGGATCCTTCGATCCGCCGATGCGCGATCCGCGGCGCGCGATCGACAAGCAATTTCAGATTCCGCTCGGCCCGCCCGACCGCGAAATCCTCCAGCGCGCCGCCGCCGGCATACATGACGGCGACAACGATCCCCGCCAGCGTCTCGCCGAGCGCCAGGGCGCCCAGCATCGAAAGGAGCGCAACCGCGTCGACTCCCATTCTGCCGGCCCGAAGGTCGCGAATGATCGAGAGGACAAGGCTTGCAGCCACGGGAACCGTCCCCGCAGCCCATATCCACCGCGCTAGCCCGCCGCGTCCCGCGACAGCCACGGCGAGTCCGATCCCAAGCCCCGCCAACGCGATGATGATGAGGGCTCGGCGCACCCTCCGCTCGTCGATCATCGCCCCCACTGTCATACAAGTTCAATCATTTGGCGTCGGACCTCTGCTTCGCTAGAGACGTTGTCCGCGACCTCGCCGGTCTTGGTCACCACGGAGTTAATGCGCGAACTGGCTTTGGGCTCAATATGAAAGAAGAACCGGCAGCTCCGCCTCGGCAAGCATGTCGCTGGTTACGCCGCCGAGCACCATCTGCAGTAGATGCGGATGCGCATAGGCGCCCATGACGAGCATACTCGCTCTCGCCATTGTCGCGTGATCTCGGAGGGTTTGCGCTATATCACGATGTTCCGTTTGCAGCTCCGTGACGGTCACGCCCTTGGAGTGGCGCGAAAGGTGAGCCGCCAGGTCCGCCCCGGCGATGCTTTTCGACGCATCAGGGGAGACGCACAGGATTTCGATCTGTTGAGCCCGCGTCAGAAGAGGCATGGCGTCCCCAACCGCTCGCGCCGCCCGAGCGCTTCCGTCCCAGGCGATCATGATCTTGTCGCACTCGACGCCGCCATCCCAATAGGGCGGGATGACGAGCACTGGGCGGCCGGACGTGAACAGCATTGCTGAGATCAGGTCGCTGTCGACGGAAAAACCATATGTCGGCCGGGAAATGATAACGATATCGCTCGGTCTCGCCGCCACGGCTAGGCTGTTATTCGTGGCCGGATAGGATTGCTGAACGATTTGGAACTCGACCGTCACGCCCGCAGTCGCTGCGGCGGTAGTTATTCTCTTTTCAGCGTCCTCGGCATGCTTGCGCCGATCAGCATTGATCTCATCAACGACTGCATGAGCCAGCGGGACAAATCCGGCGCTCGGGATGCGGAAAATCGGCGCCGCAATCAAGACAGAGAGATGAGCCCGCTCGCGCGCGCAAAAGGCAATGGCGTAGTTTTCGACGGCGCCGCTTTGCTCCAAAGGCTTTGGCATTACTTCACCGAAACTCAGGCCGAGGCAGACACTCTTGAATGGCATATGGGCATCCTCTCCTCACGATGAGCCCACCCTGGGCTCACCGTCATGTCGTGTCTTTGACATTACTCAATCGGCGCCCATCCGGCTGCCGCAAATCATCGGCCGGAGAGCAAGGCCAGCCGTCAAAGCGCGACCTTTTTCTCCGGGACAATCACGGGCTCAACGTAAAGGACTTCGATCGCAGTGATGAGGAACAGCGCCAACGGCGCCGCGAGGAATACCGCTTGTGGGCCGAGCAGGAGCCCGCAAGAGATGACCGACAGCAAGGTCACGACCGGCGGCAGCGACGTCGCCTCCGATTGGATGATCGGCGTGATGAAGTTGCCCTCGATGAAATGCACAGCGACGTACATAGCTATCACCGCGGCGGCGTAATAGGGCCCTTGGGCCAACGCAAAGAGCGTCGCAGGCACAGCGGCGACCACCGCGCCGACATAGGGCACGAATGAGAGCAGGCCGCCTACAAGGCCGAGGACAAGAGCCGCCTTAATGCCGAGCGCCCAGAGCCCGAGGCCCGAGAGAATGCCCACGGTGGCCATCACGGCCAACTGGCCGGCGAACCAGCGGCCGAGGATGTTCGCCTCCGCGTCGAATAGCCTTGATACGCGCGCTCGCGTGGCGGTAGACAGCAGACGGAGGATCCCAATCTTATATCGTTGCGGCTGCGCCGCCAAATAGATCGCGATGATCGCCATGACGACAAGCGATCCGGCGGCCGCCACCGAAGTTCGCACTGTCGTGGCGAGCGCGCTAGCAATCCATCCGGTTGGCCCCGAAAGATCCGCAGTCTGAAGTTTGGCCAGCAAATCGCGCGCATAGGGACGCGCTTCGATCTGATCGGTCAGCCATTGGAGGCCGGTCGGGATTTTCCGCGCCACTTCATCAAGTTGTTCGCCGATGGCGGCGCCAAAGAACCATCCAATCGCGCCGATCAAGATAAGTCCCGTAAGCACGACCATGGAAAAGCCAGCGGCATATCCAATCCGCATTCGATTCCCCAAAAGTCTTGCAACAGCGCTCATGCCAATCGCAAGCACAAGAGCGCCAAACAAAATCAATACGACGTCTCGCAATATCCACGCGGCAACAGCAGCGCCCGTCATCGCGAGCAACAACGCTGCTTTCTCTATGAAGAGTCCAAGTGTGTTTCTGCTTAAAGCCTGATCAACCCGCCGCATGCTTGACGCCGCCTTCTGATTGGATCGCCCGTTTCATCGCCAACAACCAGGCGGGCCTTCCACAGCCTGCTCCGCTTCTGGCTCAAGACCCAATGCCTTACGGCCATCGCTCGATATACCATCCGCTTGAGGTCTGCGGTCGGGCGCCGCCATCAAAGGAGCTCTTATGCTCGAACTGCAATAGAGGCTCACAGATAGGCGAGCCCCGATGAAGCCGTTGAAGCGCATCAAACTCCGCTCAATCCTTTTGCGTCAATGTCGGAAGCAGCGATGCGAGTTTCTGGTCTCTGCTGAAATAGGTCACCATCAGCACGACCATTGACAGCGTCGCAATTAATCCAGACAGCGCACCAATGATCGCTGGCGAGGACTCGCCGGTTTCGTGGCTGAGATCGTGTCCGGCCAGCCCTCCAATCAGCGACACAATCAAAATATTGATCAGAACGACGCGCGGAAACTTATCGGCCGCAGCATCGACGATCAGACCCTGGGGGAGCAATTTCAAAGCAACCCGGCGCACGACGCCCGCAAGCAAAACCGCGATAAAGCCGGAGGCCAAGCCTATCGTAACGCCATTAGTTACGAAAGCGCCCATGAGAAGTCCGATAAGTGCTCCGCCTATGATCCCCGCGGCTAAGACCAGCACAATATAGATTGAAGTGAACCCACGATCCATAACGCGCCTCCTATTTTAATTGGCTTCTGAAGTTGTAAATCATATCAAAACCCTGTGATGGTTGATTCATGTCAGTTCCAAACCAACGAGTGATTGGCGTAACTTATGAACGATCGCTTTAGGGTCGGAAAACACCGATAGTGCTAGAAGTTGAGATTTGTTCGGGTTGATTCGTTTTTATGGTCATTCGCGTGAGCGTCATAAACCGCGTTGACTTTGCAAACCATCTACATCTTACAGTCACAGACCCCAGCTGGGAACGAAGCGATGATGCGCGCTTCGCGCTGAACCCAGGCTGAATCGCTATTGGCAAAGCCCGACATTTGGCGAGCTCGACGAATTTTATGTTCGTAAGCGTGAGCCGGCCGACAAGGACGCTTTCAATGTAATCGCCTGGCGAAAACGAGAAATGCCGAGACCAGAAGGAATTGGTCCAAACCAGGGATAGGACTGTTCAGGCCGGATTCAGCTCGAAGCGCGTAGATATCTCTCCTGCGACCAATCACTGGGACCGCAACGGAGATCGAAATGCGCGACTACATTATGCCCGCTGTTACTGCGCTCGCTATGTTTGCGGCGCTGCCCGCCTTGGCGGAGCCGCCCATCCATGAGAGCACCCGCAAGGATCTCGAAGACGCGATGAAGGGCGAAGCTTTCGCCTACCTCAAATATCTGGCGTTCGCGGAACAGGCTCGCAAGGACGGACATCCGGACATTGCCGAGCTGTTCGAGAGGACCGCCAAAGTTGAGCGCGAGGAGCATTTCGCGGAGCATGCCAAGCTCGCTGGGCTCGTGCGCAGCGACGCGGAGAATCTGGGCGACGCGATCAAGGGCGAGAATTACGAGACTACTACAATGTATCCCGACATGGCGAAGCGCGCCCGCGCCGTTGGGGATAAAGACGCCACCAAACACTTTGAAGAGGTCGCCGGCGACGAGGCGAAGCATCGCGATCAATTCAAAGCCGAAATGATCAAGATCGAACGGAAGTAATTTGCGCGAACTGGCGCGCCGGGCGACGCCCGCGGCCTTTTAGCTACTCAACTCGGAGAAAGAAAATGAAGAAGCATTTAATCATCGCAGCCGGCATTGTCTTGTTGGGAGCCGCGACGACAAGCGCCGGCGCTTCGGAGCTTGGCCAGCTTTGCGCCGCGAAAGCCGGCGTCACGCCCGTCAGAACTCGATGACGCCAAGATCAAAGAAATTCTGTCCGAACGCGGCTATACTCAGATTAGGGGCCTAGGCGAGGAGGATGGCTGCGTCGAAGCCAAGGGCCTCGACAAGGATGGCAAGCGGTTTGA
>CAWESJ010000298.1:0-4007 GCA_963811015.1 uncultured Alphaproteobacteria bacterium
TCGAGCGGCGCGAAAAACTTCACGACGAGCCTCATCCCGACGACATTATCGCCGCGCTGCGACGGCTCAGCGAGGGCGCGACGGCGCATGGCGCGACGCTGAAAGCGATCGCCGACGCCGCGGCGCCGCTCTACGCCGCCTTGACCGAAGACCAGAAGCACCGCCTGCCCGTGCTCCTGCATAAGTCACATTGGCTCGCCGGCCATTTCGGCCCGCACGAAGGCCCGCACGGATGGCGCGGCGGCGAGGACGGACCCGAAGGCTTCGGCCCGCACCATCCAGGGCCGCATGACGACGGCGCCTATGAGGAAGACGAAGGCGATCATCCCGGGGCGGACTGACGCCAAAGGCATGTTGTGAAAAAGTCTATCGACTTTTTCAACATTTGGACGTCGGATATTTCCGACGTCCAAACGAATATTCTAGGCCTTGCCTTCGCGCGGGGCCTGCAGCGGAACGATCATGCGCAACCGAAATCCTTCGGGATCGTAGGAAGCTTTCACGTCGGCGCGAATCTGTTGCGACAACACGCGGTTGAGCAACATTGATCCGAACCCCTGGCGCGACGGCGGGACGACGGTCGGCCCATCCTGCTCGCTCCATTCGCATAAAAGCGCAGGTCCCCGGTCGGCGTCGATCAAGGTCCAATAGACTTCGACGCGGCCTTCCTCCCGGGACAAGGCGCCATGTTTCGCGGCGTTGGTCGTAAGCTCATGCACGGCCATGCCGAGCGGCACCGCGATCTGCGACGGCAGGTCGACGGAGGGGCCGACGAGACGAATCCGCAAGCCCTGGTCGTCGGAATAGGGGCTGAGCTCCTGGTTCAGCAAATGCAGGAATGAGACCGATTGCTCAAGTTCATCGGTCATCACCGCATGCGTCTTGGCGAGGGAGGCGATGCGGCCGGCGAAGGCGTCTTGAAACTCCTCGATCGTGGCGGAGCTTTTCGCGGTCGTGTTCATCACCCCTTGCACGGTCGCGAGCGTGTTCCTGACCCGATGGTGCAACTCGCGGATGAGGAGCTCCTGCCGCTGCTCCGCCCTAACGTGATCGGTCACGTCATTTCCCTCGACGACAATTCCGCAAACCTCGCCATTCGCGCCGCTGATCGGCTGGCAGACAAGATCGACGTAATATTCCATGAGCTCGCCAGCGGAATCGTTTTGCAGAAGGATGCGCATGTTGCGGCCGACAAAAGCTTTGCCGCTATGAAAGACATCCTCGAATATGCCGAAAAAATCCTGACTGGCGATTTCGGGCCAGGCCTCGCGCGCCGTCTTGCCGATGAGCTCGCGGCCGCCGACAAAGTCGCGAAAGGCGAGATTGGCCATTTCGAAGACGTGGTCCGCGCCCTGCAAGACGCAGATGAAGTTGGGCGCCTCCATGAAGATGCGGTGCAGGTGGTGGGCGGTGGCCAAAAGAGTCTGATTGAGGATCTGCGCCATGCCAAAGCGATGGCATGCGTCGTCGCCGGAGGGCGCCGCCGGCTCCGACCAGCCGGCGCATTGGGCCGCGGGCGAAAGCGGAGAAATATCCTGCGCGCTTTGCAGCACATAGGCGACTTTGCCGTCCTTGCCGCGAATCGGCGCATGGGTGCAGCTCCACGACCGCGCGGCGAGGCCATCCCCGCCCGAGATCGGGGATGGAGGCAGCGCTATCACGTCGACGACGCCTTGGTCGCGGACGCGCTCGAACGAGTCCTGCAATAATCGGCGGCTCTCCCCGTCGGCCTGAAACGCCTTGAAGACGTCGGCCCCGATCAGGCTGTCGCCCGTCCCAATGATCACGTCGAGATAGGCTTGATTCATGGCGACGATCTCGAATTTCGCGTTCATCACCATGAAGGGCGAGGGAAGGCTGTCGAAGATGGTTTGAAAGTCCAGCTCGGCGTCGAGATTCACTGCGCCGCTCTCCGCGCATGACTTATCGTCGCAGTCCGGGCTGACGGCCGCGCGCGGCGGCGCCCCGCGCCGTGCGGACTCGAAAAAGGATCCATATGGGTCATTGGCTCGCGACAAAAGCAGCTCTCACATAAAAAGGCGAGCGTATTTCGATATTTATCGACATGACGCGCGGATCGACGCCGACGTAAGCCGCCGCCTCAGCGATGCGGCGCTCAAGACACATGCAAGACATATGCATGACCGAAAATTGGCCCCTTCGCCGCTGCGGCCTGGAAAGCCGTCTCCAACCGACAACGACCCGGAAACGCCATTGGTTGCACGGAAAAGCGCGCCGCGCGGCGTCCGCCCGTCCGGCTTGGCGGGAGCCCGCGCCCATATCTCTTTCGGTGGCGTTCATGATCCGGCCGGCCTATGTTGAAGCCGCCCGCAGCCCCCAGAGCTGAAACCGCCGCGCCCATGACGCTCGTTCATCGCCCCGTTCAAGCCGGAGATCATGTGTTCCTGGTGGACGGATCTTCCTTTGTTTTTCGCGCCTATTTCCAATCCATCCGGCAGGACGCGAAATATAATTATCGCTCCGACCATCTGCCAACCGGCGCGGTCCGGCTCTTCTGCACCAAGCTGTTCCAATTCGTGCGCGAGGGCGCGGCCGGGATCAAGCCGACCCATCTCGCGATCATCTTCGACAAGTCTGAAAACTCCTTCCGCAAGGAGCTTTATCCGCCCTATAAGGCCAATCGTTCGGAGCCGCCAGAGGATCTCATCCCGCAATTTCCGCTGATGCGGGCCTCGGTTCGCGCCTTCGGGCTGACGCCGGTCGAGCAGGACCGCTACGAGGCCGACGATCTCATCGCCACTTATGCCAGCGAGGCGCGCGCGCGCGGCGCGGACGTTCTCATCATCTCGGCCGACAAGGATCTGATGCAGCTCGTCGGGCCAGGCGTCGCCATGTATGATCCGGCCTCAGGCGAAGCCGGGGCCAAAGGCGCGCGCGAGGAGCGCAAGATCGGGCCTGACGAGGTCGTCGCCTATTTCGGCGTCCCTGCGGAAAAAGTCGTCGACGTACAGGCGCTCGCGGGCGATTCCACCGACAATGTGCCGGGCGCGCGCGGCATTGGCCTCAAGACGGCGGCGCAGCTCATCAATGAATATGGCGACCTCGATACGCTCCTCGCCCGCGCCGGCGACATCAAGCAGCCGAAGCGCCGCGAAACCCTCACCGATCCGCAAAGCGTCGCCTTGATCAGGACCTCGAAGCAGCTCGTCTCCCTCGTCCGCGACGTCGCGCTCGAGACGCCGCTCGACGATCTCGGCCTGCACGCCCCGGACCCCAAGACCCTCGTCGCATTCTTCAAGGCGCTGGAATTCACCACCATCACCAAGCGTGCGGCGGAAGCCTATCATATCGACCAGACTGCGGTCGAACCCGACCCGGCTTTCGTCGGGAAGGCCGGATGGCGCGGCCGCAATGGCGAGACCTTGTCCTGCGAGGCGGAGAGCGCGGCGGCGGATGCGCCCGAGCCGAGCGCCAAGGCGACCGAAGCCGGGCCGGCCGGGCCGAAGCGAAACGCCCGCTATGGCGCGCCCGCGGCTCCGGCGCCGCCCTCGACCGGCCCCGCCGAGCTCGCCGCCGCGCGCGCAGCGGCCCTGCGCGCGGAAACATTCGACGTCGCCGCCTATGAGACCATTTTTGATTTCGCGACGCTCGATGCCTGCATCGGCGCCGCGCAAGAGGCCGGCTATGTCGCGATCGACACGGAAACCTCCTCCCTCGACGCCATGCAGGCCGATCTCGTCGGCATTTCCCTATGCGTGACGGCTGGCCGCGCCTTCTACATCCCGCTGCGGCATCGCGACGCGGGCGGCGGCGACCTTTTCGGCGGCGGCGATCTTTCGCCCGGCCAATTGCCGGCGGATGAGGTCGCAGCGCGCCTAAAGCCGCTGCTCGAAGACGAAACCGTGCTGAAGATCGCGCA
This sequence comes from uncultured Alphaproteobacteria bacterium, assembly GCA_963811015.1. GTDB lineage: Bacteria > Pseudomonadota > Alphaproteobacteria > Rhizobiales > Beijerinckiaceae > Methylocapsa. Next base: position 3,881 of record CAWESJ010000298.1, read on the forward strand.
GAACATGAAATTCGACTGGCTGGTCTTCAAGCAGCAGGGCGTCGAAGTGAGGCCGGTCGAGGACACGATGCTGCTCTCCTATGTCCTCGACGCCGGCCGAACCGACCATGGCATGGACGTGCTCAGC
>CAWESJ010000299.1:0-7153 GCA_963811015.1 uncultured Alphaproteobacteria bacterium
GACTTGGAGCGGATTCCCGGCGGGCCTGGGGATCAGCAGCGGCGGCTCCATCTCGGGCACGCCCACCGCTAACGGCACCTTCAACAGCGTGAAGATCACGGTGACCCACGCCGGCGGAGGCACGGCCAGTCAGACCTATAGCATCGTGGTCAACCCGCCGCTGGTGGTTTCGGGGCCGGCGTCGCTGCCGGCGGGGGCGGTGGGCGAGGCCTACACGGCGACCGCGTGCCAAAATGCTCCGAAAGCGGCAACGTCAGCTTCGCCAAGGCGAGCATCTGGTGGATCTCGGTCCAAAATCCAGCATAGCGGGAGACAAGCAATCGTGAAGACGCGAGAGCAACCGCAGCGCCCGCGGTTGGGACCCCTGTCCGGGGCCGATTTACATGGCGAGCCAGGCAGACTCGGACTTTTGCGACGCCGCCGTTCGGCGAGGGCCGGAGCCGTGCGGCCGGCTATCCTGATTGCGCCGATTCTCCTCACGGCATGTCAGCCGGCCGTCCTCAACCCGCAAGGGGTCATCGGGCAAGCCGAGAGAATGATCCTCATCGACTCGCTTGCAATCATGCTCGCCATCGTCGTACCGACGATCGCCGCGACCCTCGCATTCGCCTGGTGGTTTCGCGCCTCCAACCACAGGGCGCGCTATCTGCCCGATTGGGCCTATTCCGGCCGCATGGAGCTCATTGTCTGGGGCATCCCTCTCCTTGTGATCATGCTCCTCGGCGGCGTGGCCTGGATTGGATCTCATGATCTCGATCCCGCAAAGCCCTTGACGTCGAACACGCCGCCGATCGAGGTCCAAGTCGTGTCGCTGGATTGGAAATGGCTTTTCATCTACCCAGGGCGCGGTGTGGCGAGCGTCAACAAGCTCGTGATTCCGGCCGGCGCGCCCATTCACTTTTCCCTGACGTCGGCAAGCGTTATGAACGCCTTCTTCATACCTCAGCTCGGCAGCATGATCTACACGATGAACGGAATGACCACGCAGTTATATCTGCAAGCGGACGCGCCCGGCGTCTTCCGCGGCCTCTCGAGCAACTACAGCGGCGATGGCTTCGCGGACATGCATTTCGATGTGCTCGCGTTGCCGGCGGAGCGGTTCGCCGGCTGGATCGAGGCCGTGCGCGGCTCCGGCCCGACTCTCGATTCTGCGGCCTACGCCGCCCTGGCCCGGCAGAGCATAAATACCCGCCCGTTCACCTTCCGCGCGGCCGATCCCGAGCTGTTCCAACAGATCGTCACACAGAAACTGCCGCCTGGGCCCGGTCCGCGCAGCGGACGGCCCGATGCGAGCGTATCTCCACGGACGGAGGAATAAACATGTGGGGCAAGCTCAGCTGGGCGGCCATCCCTCTAGACCAGCCGATCCCATTGGTCGCATCATTCGTGGTCATCCTGGCGATCGCCAGCATCCTCGCCTGGGTGACCTTGAAGGGATGGATTCCCTATCTTTGGCGGGAATGGATCACCAGCGTCGACCACAAGCGAATCGGGATCATGTACGTCCTCCTCGCGATGGTGATGCTGCTGCGGGGCTTCATTGATGCGATCATGATGCGGTCACAACAGGCCCTCGCGTTTCAGTCCCCCGGGTATCTGCCGCCCGAGCATTACGACCAGATCTTCTCGGCTCACGGCACGCTGATGATTTTCTTCGTCGCAATGCCCTTCGTCATCGGTCTTATGAACTTCGTCGCGCCGCTCCAGCTCGGGATCCGCGACGTCGCGTTTCCTACCCTCAACTCGGTCGGCTTCTGGCTTACCGCCACCGGCGCGCTCCTGGTCAATATTTCGCTGTTCGTCGGAGAATTCGCGCGTACGGGATGGCTGCCCTATCCGCCGCTTTCCGAGCTGACCTACTCGCCTGGCGTCGGCGTCGATTACTACCTCTGGTCGCTCCAAATTTCCGGCGTCGGGACCTTGCTGGCAGGCATCAACCTCATCACGACGGTGCTCAAGCTTCATGCGCCGGGCATGACCTATATGCGCATGCCGATGTTCTGTTGGACGACGCTGGCCTCCAACCTGCTGATCGTCGCCGCCTTCCCCATCCTCACCGCGACCCTGGCCATGCTGCTGCTGGACCGTTACCTCGGCTTCCACTTTTTCACCAATGAAGCCGGCGGCAACATGATGATGTTCGTAAACCTCATATGGGTGTGGGGACATCCGGAGGTCTACATCCTCATCCTGCCGGCTTTCGGAATTTTTTCGGAGGTGGTCTCGACGTTCTCCGGCAAGCCGCTGTTCGGCTACCGCTCGATGGTCGCCGCGACAATGGTCATCTGCATCCTCTCGTTCACGGTCTGGCTACACCACTTCTTCACAATGGGCGCCGGCGCGGACGTCAACGCGATCTTCGGCGTCGCGTCGATGATCATCGCCGTGCCGACCGGCGTAAAGGTCTTCAATTGGCTTTTCACGATGTATGGCGGCCGGATCGTTTACTCGACGCCGATATTATGGTCGCTTGGCTTCATGGTCACGTTCGTAATTGGCGGGATGACCGGCGTTCTCCTGGCGGTGCCGCCGGCGGACTTTGTGCTTCACAACAGCGTTTTCCTTGTGGCGCACTTCCACAATGTCATCATCGGCGGAGTGCTTTTCGGCGCGTTCGCCGGCTATACCTATTGGTTTCCGAAGGCGTTTGGCTTTCGGCTGCATGAAGGACTAGGAAAGGCGTCGTTCTGGTGCTGGATCACAGGCTTTTATGTGGCTTTCATGCCGCTCTACGTCCTCGGCCTCATGGGAATGACGCGTCGCATGCAGCACTACGACGTTGCGGCTTGGCGCCCGTGGTTGCTGATAGCGGCCGGCGGCGCGGCGATCATCCTGCTCGGGATAGGCCTACAGATAGCGCAGCTCGCCGTCAGCATTCGTCGGCGCGATGAGCTTCGCGACGAGACCGGAGATCCCTGGAATGGACGCTCCCTCGAATGGGCGACGGCGTCCCCTCCCCCGGTTTTCAATTTCGCGGCGCTCCCCAGCGTCAAGAGCCAAGACGCCTACTGGGGCATGAAACAGCGGGCTCTGCAGCAAGCGAGGCTCGCCGAGGAGCCATCCTATGCGGACATCGAGATGCCGAGGAATAGCCCCACCGGATTCGTCTGCGCTTTTTTCGCAACATTCATGGGATTCGCGTTGATCTGGCACATCTGGTGGATGGTGGGCCTGGCGGCATTGGGCGCCTACGCAACCTTCGTCGTCTTCGCGTGGCGGGACAAGGACGAGTATGTCATTCCGGGCGAAACCGTCGCGCGCATTGATCGAGCCAACCGAAACGCGCGCAGCGCCGCGCTCGCACGCCACCGGGCGGCGGCGTGACCGCCCTCGACGCGGCCGCCGACCGCAATGACCCCGATCGCCTCGGACAAGACCGAGAGTCGGCGGATCGCCAGCACACGCTGGGGCACGCAGACGGAGGGCTCGCGTCGAAGCGCATCGTGACGGGCTATGGCTTTTGGATTTTCTTGCTGAGCGACATCATCATGTTCTCCGCCTTCTTCGCCGCCTACGCGGTGCTGGTCGGCGATACGGCAGGAGGGCCGACCGGGCGGGAGTTGTTCGACTTGCCCAATGTCGCCATCGAGACGGCGGTCCTTCTCCTCTCGAGCTTCACCGTCGGCCTCGCCGGCATCGGAGCCCGGGCGCATCGCGGCTCCTGGTTCTATGGCGCTATGGCCGCAACCTTCGTCCTCGGAGCCATATTTCTCGGCATTGAGGTTCGGGAGTTCGCCAGCATGGCCGCGCGCGGGGCCGGTCCAACGCGAAGCGCGTTTCTTTCGGCTTTCTTCACGCTGGTCGGATGCCATGGCCTCCATATTACAATCGGCCTCCTGTGGCTGCTGACAATGGCCGCCCAAGTCTTCGCCAAGGGGTATCGGGCGGACATCCTTCGGCGCATGCTCTGTTTTGGCCTGTTTTGGCACGCCCTCGATATCATTTGGGTTGCGATCTTCACCGTGGTCTATTTGATGGGAACAGCGCAATGAGCTACTCTGAGCCGACAAGCAACTTCCATCACGCGGACACTGCGCCTGGGGATGAGCGCCTCGAGGGCGCGGAGATCGCCGAGGGGGTCAAGAGCTATCTGATCGGGCTAGGGCTCGCAATCCTTCTCACGATTGTGTCCTTTTTCATCTCTCGCACCACATTGGTCTGGGGTCCGAGCATTCCTGTCGCCCTGGTCGTTCTCGCGATCGCGCAAATGGGCGTCCACCTAGTCTTCTTTCTCCATATCACGACCGGCCCGGACAACGTCAACAACATCATGGCGCTTGGCTTCGGCGTGCTGATCGTCCTGCTGCTGCTCACTGGTTCGCTTTGGATCATGGCGAACCTGAACCACAACATGTCGCCTATGGATCACATCACGCAGATGCAACGCGAACGCGCTTCGATGGTCCACGCCGTCAACGCCAAGGGCGTCGTAAGTCCCATCGCGACCACGTCGGTCAGCGCGCGCGTGTCCGGCGTGATCCAGGCGCTCGATTGCGGCGCCGACATGCAAGTGAAGGCGGGCCAGATCTGCGCAAAAATCGATCCGCGCCCCTATCAAGCCCTCGTCAAGCAAAACAGGACAGAGTTGGCGGCAGCGGAGGCCCAACTCGAAACGGCCAAAGCAGATCTCGTTCGGGCCAAAGCCGCCCTTCAGAGCCATGAGGCGCCGGCAAAGCATCGGGCGATTTCTCGCAAAGCGCTCGACGAGTTCGCGCAAGTCCGTCGAGAGGGCGCAGACTTCGGACTGAGCGCGACGAGGCAAGGGTGGTCGAGCGCAAGGCGGCGCTCGACGCCGCCGAGATCAACCTCGGCTATACGGACATTGTCTCGCCAACAGACGGAACAGTCGCGTCGCGCCAAGTCCAATTGGACCAGACTGTCGCGGCGGACTCGCAAACTCCGCTCTTCGTCATCGCCGCGGGCCGCGCCCTCGTTCAGATCAACGCGAGTATCGGCGCGAAGGACAGCAGCATGGTCACGCTCGGCGACAAGGCCATAGTCACAGTCGAGGCTGTACCCGGCCGTTTGTTTTCTGGCATTGTAACACAAATTCGGACAACACCTCAGTCGGATGAGCAGGCTGCGACCTCCGCAATCGTCATCAGCGCCCCCAATCCGGATCTTTTGCTCACGCCCGGCATGGCTGCGACAGTGAGCATCATGATCAAATGACGCGATGGACATCTTCGCGCGTCCAATCCAGCGCATCTTCAAGGAAATCTGGCACAAAAAGCAGAATGACGTCGGGGGGGATTGTGTTAGGAATTCTATACTGACGCCATCTCTACAAAGCAGTTCCAAAGGCTTAGCGCCGCCATCCGCGAAGCTCGCCAACGGCGGACCAAAGTTCTCGCTTTCATGGGGGGCGGGAATTTTTGGTCCAATGGCATTCACCTGAACATGATCGACGCCGCATCTGATCCGGCAATTGAATCATGGAATAACATAAACGCCATCGGTGATGTCGTCCTGGCGATGTTGAGGACGCAAGACCGCCTTACCATCTCGGCGATCGGCGCCAACGCCGGCGCCGGGGGCGTCATGATGGCCCTCGCCGCTGATCGCGTGTTCGTTCGCGACGGCGTCGTTTTGAACCCCCATTACAAGGCGATGGGCCTGCATGGGTCCGAATATTGAACCTATAATTTGCCCAAACGCGTCGGCCTCGGCGAAGCCCTCGAAATTACCGACGCCTGCCTACCAATCAATGCAGCACGCGCGGTCAAAATCGGAATGATCGACACGCTAGGTCATCGACTCATTAAAGCGCATCCAAATGCGGATTGAGGCGAGCTTGACGCCGGCGAGGAAATTGTCGTCGCGCTTGTCGTAGCGCGTGGCGACGGCGCGGAAATGTTTGAGTTTGTTGAAGAAGCGCTCGACCAGATTTCTGTAGCGATAGAGGTAGGAGCTGAATGCCGGGACGTTCTTGCGGTTGCGGCATCGGCTTGATGTTGGCTCAGGCGCCGCGGTCGTCGAGGCTTTGGCGCAGCGCGTCGCTGTCATAGGCGCGGTCGGCCAGAAGAACTGTCGCCTCGGCCAAAGCGTCCAGCATGTCGCGAGCGCTGCGTCCGTCATGCGCCTGGCCTTCGGTGAGCTTGAGAGTCGATCGGCAGGCCGTAGGCGTCGACAAGCGCGTGGATTTTGGTCGTCAGCCCGCCGCGCGAGCGACCCATGCAACGGGATCCGTCTCTTTTTTTGGCCGTTGGCGGCGTGCTGATGGACCCGGATGGAGGACGAGTCGATCATCTGGATGTCGCCATCATAAGCCTTTGAAACCGCATCCAAAATGCGATCCCAGACGCCGGCCTTGCGCCACCGGTTGAAGCGGTTCACGCAGGTCGTGTGCGGGCCATAGCGCTCCGGGATGTCGGCCCAGGGCGCCCCGTGCGCAGGCGCCAGAAAATGCCGTTCAAAACCCGCCGATCATCGACCCGCGCAACTCCGCGCACCTTGTTCGGCAACAAGCGGCTGCGATCACAGACCACTCGAAGTCCGTCAGATCAAAGCGAGCCATCCAAACCTCCAGCGATCTGCAAGGTTGAATCACTGCTTCGCACAAATTCGGGAATCCCCTTTATGGGTTCATGACCTAGCATGCTGCTGACAAGCCGCGCGGACGATGAAAGGTTGCTTCTTTTCTCCTTCGCCGTGGCGGCGCTCTACGCGCATTGGCTCCGCCGGCCAAAGCGCGGTTGAGCCGGCAGCCCAGAAGGAGGCCGCCGAATGGCTCGCCACATGATCACCCTCAACGCCGGATTTTCTTCGAGCAAATTTGGGATCTTCGAACTCGACAGGCGCGGCCCCTCGGCGCTCGCCGTCGGCCTGATGGAAATGGTCGGCGAGGATCAGCCGCGGCGCATCAAGGTTCATGACTGCGGCGGCGCGAACGACCCCTCTAGGTGGCCCTAGCCAGAGGATCGGCCTCCGCAGCGCGCGCCTCGAGCGGCGGCAAGCCAAGCACGCGCCGGAAGCGCTGCAAGGCTTGGATCGTGTGCAGCTCCATCTCTTCGAGCGCGCCAGCAATGAATTCCACGACGCTGACCGCCTTCAGACGTTCGGGCGCCTCCGGCAACAGCCGCGCGAGGGCGTCGATCGCACGATCCTTTTCGAATTCGACAATGACCGATTGCTCATGGATCAGCGCAGCGCG
>CAWESJ010000300.1:0-4309 GCA_963811015.1 uncultured Alphaproteobacteria bacterium
ATCAGATTGACCGGCGCGAGCGACCCCGCGGCGGCGACGCCGAAGGGAATGCCCGGCCGGTTGGAATTGGCGAGAAACTGCATGGTCAGCAGCGCGGGCGCGAACAGGATCGCGCCGATGATCCCGCAGCCGACCGCAAGAAGCCCGGCCCGCGCGCGAAGATAGGAGAGCGCCTGGCCGGAATGGAGCGCCGCGAAGGCCAGCCGGCCGACGAGCACCGTGCAAAGCAGAAAGGCGACCTGATCGCGGCCGAGCGCCATCAGCGAGGCGAAAAGGCCGAACCCGCAAGCGAAGCGATAGGAGCGGCGTTCGAGCGCGATTTCGAGGCACCAGAAGGCGGCGGGAAAGAAGGAATAGGAAATGATCATGCCGGTGTGCTGCAGCCGCGACGAGGCGGCGCCGCCGAGCATGAAAATCAGCGCCGCCAGCACCGCGCCGGCCGGATGCCAGCGCCAGCGCCGACAGAGGCCAAGGACGCAAAAGCCGCCGAAGGCGAGATGAGCGAGGATCGCTGCGTCGAAAAGCTGCATCGAGGCGTTCGGCGCGATCAGCGCGAAAAGCGCCATGGTCGGCGTGAATATCAGCGATTGCGGGTCGGCGATCGAAGGGTGGCCGGCGAAATGATAGGGGTTCCAGAGCGGGATCTCGCCGCGCCGCAAGGCGTCGCCGAGAAAACGGAACATGGGATAGAAATGGTTTTTCGAATCCCAAGGCACCACGGTTCCGCTGAAAAGCCAGCAGGCGAGGGCGACGCCGACAAATGCGGCAAGCCCGGCCGCGGCGGTCCAGGCCGCCCTCGGCGTCCATCCAGGCGCGCGCGCGAGCTCGGCCGCGTCCGACAAAGGCGAATTGTCGCGCGGGGGAACCGCGCCGGCGGTGGGATGGACGGCTATATCCAAAAGCGACATGGGTGATCCAGGATGGCGTGAGCCGAACAGGCCGGCTCAATATGCGTAAATTCAAGGCGAAATCATGCAGGCGCGCGGCGCCCCGCTTCGGCCGGCCCCGAGCGCAACGATCAATCGGCCTTTTGCTGGAGGTCTGCGCCCGCCGATCGGCGGGCAGGCAAGCAAAACGCTTGGCCGCTCGCGCGACGCTGACGCTCTCGCATGGAACTTGCTTGGTCGAGGACGATTACGCAAGGCTCATTTTTTAAATGAGAAAATAAGCTTAATTGTTTTAAGCTGCTTGGTTATCCTTGTTTTCGCCGCCATATCGCGTCGCCTCGGCCATCTCGCGTCGCGGCGGCGCTGTGCGATAATCGCCGCCTGATGTTGCGCTCATATCGTGGAAAGCCTGAACCCGCCATGAATGACACGATCGCCCTTCTGACATCCCGCCGCTCGGCGCCGGCGGCGAGTTTGTCCACACCCGGTCCGAGCGCCGCGGAACTCGACATTCTGCTCAAGGTCGCGGCCCGCGTTCCAGACCATGGCAAGCTCGCGCCCTGGCGGTTCATCCTCTTCGAGGGCGAGGGGCGGGACCGGGCCGGCGCCATTGTCGCTGAGGTTTACGCCAAGGCGCATCCCGACGGCGACCCGGGGCGGCTCGAGACGGAGAGGAAGCGCTTTTCGCTCGCGCCGCTTGTCGTCGGCGTGGTGTCCCGCGCGGCGGCGCATGAGAAGATCCCCGAATGGGAGCAGGTTCTGTCGGCCGGCGCCGTCTGCATGAACCTGATCGTTGCGGCCAATGCGCTCGGCTTCGCCTCTGTATGGCTTTCCGAATGGTATTCCTATGACCGCGCCGCCCTGGCCGGGCTCGGTGTCGGCGAGGGCGAAAAAATTGCGGGCTTCATTCACATCGGCCGGGCGGCGGGGCCGCGCGAGGACCGCCCAAGGCCGTCTTTGGCGGATATTGTGACCCGGTTCTAGCCGAAAGCCTTCCGCGCCTTGGGAAAGGCTCTCGCTCAAGAACCGGGCCTAAAGATCAGGCCCAGGAATTGGGTTAAAGCATGGGCCGGTCAGGCCGCCGCGCTATACTTGCCGCGGGAGGAGCTGAACAAGCGACGCCAAAGAGGTCCGCGCGCCTCGCGGGTTTCCGCGGGCTTGGTCCGCTGGTCGGTCAAGAGCTTGACGGCGTCGGTTTGATCCTCGATCAGCTTCAGCAGCCGGATCCGCTCCTCCTGCCAGTTCGCGGACATGCGGTTGCGGTCTTCCCGCAGATGGGTGCGATCCGCTTCCAGATCGGAAATCCGGCGCTCCTTCTCGGCCAAAAGATGTTTCAGGCCAGCGAGTTGAATCTCGAAAACGGCGGAATAGGGCGCGGCCTCGGCCTGGCCCTTGCCCGGTTTCCAATCGTTCGCTGAAAATTCGTCCGGTTCGGGCTTCGAGGTTCTCGGGAACACGCGGAAGAGCTCGGCCGGATCGATCTTGTAGCCGGCGGTTCCTTTTTCAGCATAGGACAATTTGCCGGAAGACAAGGCTTTGGAGATCGTGGATTTGGCGACGCCCGCCTCTTTGGCGGCCTGTCCAAGGCTTAGATACATGAGAGTTTCCAATCGTTCGCGTGGATGTTCGGAAACTCTTTCTCAAAATACTTAAACAAATATTAAGTGAAACCCCATGTTGACGTAGAAGGAGTTGAATTCTTCTCATTCGCCGCGATCTCGCTTCGCATCGCCAAGCGCCCGTGGCATGATCGCAGCTCCTGAAATAAAAGAAGCAACTCCGCCGCCATGAAGATCCGCGCCGATTTCGCGCAACGCGCCATTGTCCGCCCCGGCGACGCCGCATGGACGCCTTCGCCGCAAGCAGGGGTCGATCGGATCATGCTCGATCGGATCGGCGAGGAGATCGCCCGCGCGACAAGCTTCGTGCGCTTCAGCCCAGGCAGTTTCTTTCCGTTTCACGAACATGGCGGCGGCGAAGAGGTCTTTGTCCTCGACGGGGTTTTCGCGGATGAATTTGGCCGCTATCCCGCCGGAACCTATTTGCGCGATCCGATCGGATCTTCCCACGCCCCTTACGCCGAGGCGGGCTGCACGATTTTCGTGAAGCTCTGGCAATTCGCGCCGGACGACAAGGCGCGCGTGGTCATAGACACGGCGTCAGCCGCATGGGAGCCCACCGCGACGCCCGGGCTGGCCATAAAGGCGCTGCACAGCTTCGCCGGCGTTTCGACCTCGATTATCCGGCTCGCGCCGGGGCTGCGCTATGATTGGACGCTCGATCGCGGCGGCGCCGAGGCGCTGATCCTCGATGGCGGGTTCCGCGATTTTGATGGAGACTATCCGAAGGGCTCCTGGATCCGCGATCCTGGCGGATGCGAGCGCAACCTCGTTTCTTCGCAGGAGGGCTGCGCGCTTCTGATCAAGACCGGACATCTGCCGCCAGACCTCGCCCATGCGCGATTTTTCGCGGCGGCCGCGGCGCGATGAAATCCTTGGCCGGGCAATGTTTGGTCAGCGTGCGGCCGCGCCGCGCGTGGGCTCGGCGGCATATTCGCTTAGGCGTTTCGGCGCGTCAGCCAATTGCTCAATCCCGGCGATTTCGATCTTCGTCGGGGCCGCCGCGGCCGCCAGGAAAAACCCCTCCGCCTTGAACTTCTTGAAGATCTCGAAATGAAGATCGCTTCGAACCCGATACATGGATTCGACATCGGCGACGAAGAGGGACAGCTCGAAATCGAGCGCGCTCGCCGACATTCCGGTGAAGAGGATCTGCGGCGCTGGGATCTTGAGCGCGAGATCGTGCCCCCTCGCGATCGCGACCAGGACCTCGCGAACCCGCTCCGGATCGGCGGTCGCGGAGACCGTCAGCGGGATCGCGAGGCGCCCGGTGCGGTCGGTCCGCATGAGGTTCTTCACGACGCCGCTGACGAGGCTCGAGTTCGGGATGATGACCTGCGAGCGGTCAAAGGTCTCGATCTCGGTCGAGCGGACATTGATCCGGCGCACGAAGCCCTGATCCGCCCCGACCACGATCCAGTCGCCGACGCTGACCGCGCGCTCCCACAAGAGGATCAGGCCGGAGACGAAATTATTGACGACGGACTGAAGGCCGAAGCCGATGCCGACCGACAAGGCGCCGGCGACCAAAGTGAGCTTTTCGACGCTCAACCCGAGATAGCCCAGCGATACGCCGCCTGCGACGATGAAGCCGACATAGCCGAGGCTCGTCTTGATCGAGTTGCGCAGCGCCGGGTCGAGGCCGGTTCGCGGCAGCAGGCTCTGATCGAGCCAGCGCAGAAAGGCGTGGGCCGCGCCATAGGCGAAGGCGAAGATGCCCATGGCGACGACGATGTCGAACGGAGAGACGGTGATCTCGCCGACCTTGAAGCCGAAAAAGGCGGTCCGGAACTGGAATGGGAC
>CAWESJ010000301.1:0-4814 GCA_963811015.1 uncultured Alphaproteobacteria bacterium
CGGCGGCGATCAACGGACTCTGTCTCGGCGGCGCGTTCGAGCTTGCGCTCGCCTGCCATTATCGCGTGGCGGCCGATGATGATAAAGCCCGCGTGGGCCTGCCGGAGATCAAGGTCGGCCTGTTTCCGGGCGCGGGCGGAACCCAGCGCGTCGCGCGTCTGATGCACACGGGCGACGCGCTGCAAATGCTCTTCAAGGGCGAGCAGATCAGGCCCAGGGCCGCGAAAACCATGAATTTGATTCATGAGGTCGCGCCGGCCGCAGACGTGATCGGAAAGGCCAGGGCCTTCGTCGCCGGCGGCGCGAAGGGCGTCGCGCCCTGGGACGACAACACGTTCAAGCTTCCGTCCGGAAAGGTGTTTTCGCCTGCGGGCATGATGGTCTGGCCCGCCGCGAACGCGATCTATCGCCGCGAGACGCATGACAATTATCCGGCCGCCAAGGCCATTTTGCACAGCGTCTATGAAGGCCTGCAGCTCCCCATGGATCTCGCGCTGCGGGTTGAATCCCGCTGGTTCGCCAAGATCCTGCGCTCGCCGGAAGCGGCCGCCATGATCCGCACTTTGTTCGTTTCCATGGGCGAATTGAACAAGGGCGCGCGCCGTCCGGCTCACATTCCCGCCGCCGCGATCAGGAAGGTCGGCGTGATTGGCGCGGGCTTCATGGGCGCGGGAATCGCTTATGTGACGGCCGCCGCGGGCATGGAGGTCGTGCTGATCGATCGCGATCAAGCCGCGGCCGACAAAGGCAAGGCGTTTTGCGATCAGCTCATTTCGGGGCAGGTGTTGAAGGGCCGCGCCAAGACCGCCGACAAGGAGGCGCTTCTCGGCCGCATCAAGGCGTCGGCCGACTATAATGATCTCGCCGGCGCGCAGCTCGCGATCGAGGCGGTCTTCGAGGATCGCGCGATCAAGGCCGATGCGACGCGAAAGGCGCGGCTCGCGCTCGGGCCCGACGCAATTTTCGCGTCGAACACCTCGACCCTGCCGATTGCGTCTCTCGCTCAGGCCTATGCCGAGCCCGAGCAATTCATCGGGATTTATTTTTTCTCCCCGGTGGAGAAAATGTTGCTCGTCGAAGTCATACGCGGCGAGAAAACCGGCGATCGCGCGCTGGCCGTCGCCTTGGATTATGTTCGCGCGATCAAGAAGACCCCGATCGTGGTCAATGATTTGCGCGGGTTCTTCGCCAATCGCTGCGTTTCGAGCTATATTCGCGAAGGCCATATCATGCTGCTCGAAGGCGCGCCGCCGGCGCTGATCGAGAATGCGGCGAAAATGGCCGGAATGCCGGTCGGGCCGCTCGCCCTCAATGATGAGGTCGGGCTCGACCTCGCCTTGAAAATCCTTGAAGCGGCGCAGCGGGACCTTGGCCCCGAGGCTGTCGATCCCGATCAACTGCGGCTGCTTCAAGCGATGGTCGCGGAGCATGGCCGACTGGGCCGCAAGAACGGCAAGGGTTTTTACGACTATCCGGCCCAGGCTGCGAAAGCGCTATGGCCAGGCCTCGCGGCTTTGCAGAAAACCAGGCTCGATGCGGACGCGATCGATCTCGCCGAGGTGAAGCAGCGCTTCCTGGCGACGCAGGCGCTCGAAGCGGCGCGCGTGGTGGAGGAAGGCGTTTTGACCGATCCGCGCGAGGCCGATGTCGGCTCGATCATCGGCTTCGGCTTCGCGCCTTTCACCGGCGGCGTCTTGAGCTATATCGACGGGCTGGGCGCGGCGAATTTCGTCGCGCTATGCGACCGGCTGCGGCGGAAATACGGGCCGCGCTTCGCCCCGCCGCAAATTCTGATCGACATGGCCAAGGCCCATGAAACCTTCTACGGCCGCTTCGCGGGGGAGGCGAGGCGGGTCGCCTGAGCGCGCTTTTGCGCGCCGGACGCCTCTTCGGCCGCGATGCTTGATTGGTCGCCTTCAATATTTCGCGACGATCGGGGTCGGCGTCGGCGACAGCCAATCGAACTTATAGTTCAGGCCGACGCGCGCGATATGATACATGGTGCGCGTTCCAAAATTCACCGTTCCGGCGGGCGTCACATAGTTCGTGTTTCGCGCATTGATGAAATCGTACAAATATTCCGCCTTGACGGTGAAATTATTGGTGATGGCGTATTCGCCGCCAATGCCGATGACGCCCACATGCGGCAGCAGGCCCGAGCGCGTCGACGTGGTCGATCCGCTGGCGAAGAAGGGCGCCGTCGTCGCGGCGCTGTAATAGGTATTGACCGACCCGACTGTCGCGCCGCCGGTGAAATAGACCATGAAGCGATCGAGCGCATAGCCTATGCGTCCGCGAGCGGTCGCGAAATCGAGGAATTTGGAGCCGAATGTGGCGCTGCCGGCGCCCCCGCCGACAAGCACGCCATTCGCGGTCGTTTGCCCTCTTATGCCCGACCAGTCGTTGTCGACCTCCACGCCGAGGACCAGTCCGAAGGGAAGCTGATAATTGTAGCCCGCCTGGACTCCGCCGACGACGCCGGATGACGTTATGCCGTTTCGGCCTTGAAATACGTCGCCCGGCGCGCCCGCCGTGTCGTAATAGGGAAAGGCGAAATGATCGAGGCCGTAGCCTGCGTTGACGCCGATATAGAAACCCGTCCAGCTGAAAACAGGCGGCGGAGGCGGCGCAAACACCGGCGGGCTCGCCTTGGAAGGAAGATCGGCGGCATAGGCTGATCCGGCGGCCGCGACAAGGACGATGGCGGAGGCGAGTCCGCCGACCGCCGCGATGAAACTCACAGGGCTCCGTCCGCCCCGGACCGAGAAAGCATGCTTGATCTTACGGATTTTCGCGTGAATTTCCACGGGCGATCGCTCCTGCTCACCGCGAACATGTCCTGACCAAAAGAGGCGCTCGGCCCTTTTCCCCAGCACATGCGCTAACTCATTAAAATTTAGCCCCTTTCCCTCGATCGCATGGAGTCATTCGACCGGGAGGCGCTTTATCGTCTTCCAATACGATTAAAAAGCGCTTCACGACGCGTTCGGCAAGGCCAGCTTCGGCCGCGTTAACGAAATTCGACGGGCTGTTGCCAATGGGCCACTTCGCGGACGGCCCGCGCCAAGGCCGTTCCAGTCGGCCTCATGTCGCGCCGGAGCGGCCGGGCTCGGCGCAATGAAAGGGCGGGCGCGCTCGAAAGCCCGCGCCCGCGCCGCGGATGTCAGACGTCGGCTTCCTGCTGCTCGAGCTTTTCCTTGCCCTCGAGGTCCTCTCCTGTCGTCTGATCGACGATGCGCATCGACAGGCGCACCTTGCCCCGGTCGTCGAAGCCGAGCAGCTTCACTTTGACCTTGTCGCCTTCCTTGACGACGTCGGAGGATTTGGCGACGCGTCCTTTGGCGAGCTGGGAAATATGGACAAGGCCGTCCTTCGAGCCGAAGAAATTCACGAAGGCGCCGAAATCCACGACCTTGACGACGGTGCCGTCATAGATCTGGCCGACCTCGGGATCGCTTGCGATCGACTTGATCCAATTGATCGCGGCGCGAATCGAATTGGCGTCGGACGAGGCGACCTTCACCGTTCCGTCGTCCTCGATATTGATCTTGGCGCCGGTCTTTTCGACGATCTCGCGGATGACCTTGCCGCCGGTGCCGATCACTTCGCGGATCTTGTCGGTCGGGATCTTGAAGGTCTCTATGCGCGGCGCAAATTCGCCGAGCTCGGCCCGCGCGCCGGTGAGCGCCTTGGCCATCTCCCCCAGAATGTGAAGCCGGCCGGCCTTCGCCTGATCGAGCGCGACCCGCATGATCTCCTCATTAATGCCGGTGATCTTGATGTCCATCTGCAGGGAGGTGATGCCCTCTTCGGTGCCGGCGACCTTGAAATCCATGTCGCCGAGATGGTCCTCGTCGCCGAGAATATCGGAGAGCACGGCGTAGCGCTCGCCCTCGAGGATGAGGCCCATGGCAATGCCGGCGGTCGGCCGCTTCAAGGGAACGCCGGCGTCCATCAGCGCGAGCGAGGAGCCGCAGACCGTGGCCATCGAGGATGAGCCGTTGGACTCGGTGATCTCGGACACGATCCGCACCGTATAGGGAAATTCCGCCGCGGTCGGGAGCAAGGATGAATCGCCCGCCAGGCGAGCTTGCCATGGCCGATCTCGCGCCGTCCGGGCGAGCCCATGCGGCCGGTCTCGCCGACCGAATAGGGCGGGAAATTGTAATGCAGCAGGAAGCGCTCCTTGTAGGTGCCTTCCAGGCGTCGACGAATTGCTCGTCCTCGCCGGTGCCGAGCGTGGTGACGACCAGCGCCTGGGTTTCGCCGCGCGTGAACAGCGCCGAGCCATGGGTGCGCGGCAGCACGCCGGCTTCGGCCTGGATCGGGCGAACGGTCTTGAGTCTTAATATGACATCAAACTCCGCAACTGTAATAACAAATTCTTCTTTTAAAGGGAATGGCCGCAATCAATTTTATATGACTCAGGCAGATTCCACTACTACTGATGGAGTGCAAATTTCCAATAGCGTGTTCGACGATACAGGTGGCTAAGCTGAATCGGTTTGTAGCGGTTTTGTTTGATAACTATTTCGCCAATGCTGTAGTTAAAAACATTCTTATCAGCGGGAACATAATCCGGTACACAGGGTTGGGCTCATCTTATGAAACAGACGGCTTGGTTGTATCAACTGCACAATCCGCTATCACAGATGTGACTATCACGGGAAACACCATTCAACTTTCAAGTGGGCAAACGGATGGCAACTCGATTGAAATTGGGGGCGTTGTAGATCTTACACTAACTGGAAATGTTATTGACGCGACTCCTACATTGGCATACGTGTTGAGGGAGAATCCAACGGAGTAATTGT
>CAWESJ010000302.1:0-13146 GCA_963811015.1 uncultured Alphaproteobacteria bacterium
GGGAACCGCCTTGCCGTTGCCGGTACGCAGGCTCCGGAGCCCAATCGCTCCGACCCGTCATCGGATACGACGTCAACAATCGCCTTGTGCCCCGTCTTCTCGTTTGCGGCGCCGCCTACCACGAAGAACCTCGACCCGTTCACGAGCCTCGCTCTCCGCCTCCGCGCGTATCTGCTCGCGCTCCGCGTCCGTGGGCGGATGCCCGTGGTGCCTCGTGTAGTCGGAGACGGTCGCGTCCACCTTCTTCTTCGTCTCGGCCTCAATCCAATCGACAATCCGCCTTGGGAGCGGAGTCGGCTCGGCGCTCGTGATCGTGCCATCGAACTCGATGCCCCGAATCGGATCGATCATCGGCTGAGCGGCACCGGCGAGGCTTCGCTGTAGGGATGCAATCGCGGCTTCCACGAGGAGGACAATCCTCTCTGGGCTGGGGAACGACGTCGGAGCGTTCTGTCATCCTCGGCCTGGACCCCGCGAGGAAGCTGCTGTCGTCGTAGAACTCCGCGAAAGAGACGCTTCCGTTGCCCGCGCGGTAGCGGGCTCCCTGCTGCGCGGAATCGTCGAGCTCGGCGCACGTGCATCAGGAGGCGTTTCAGCTCGTCCTCCCACGCGAAGAGCGCCCGGTTATCGTCGTAGTACTTCGCCGCTGCGCGCTCGGAGAATGGTGCGTCCAGGCGCCGCTTGTTGATCGCTTCAGTGCTCCTGCGCTCGGAGGTCTACGAGAAGCTCGACGCGCGAATGGTGCTCCTTCGGCAGGTGCAGGTAGAGGAAGAAGCCGTCCCACGGGTCAACATCGGCGTCCTCCGATTCGTCCGGAACCATGCCTTCGGCGGCGGCGCGCCGGCCCCCGACATCTCGGCGCCCCCCTTGCCTCGCCGCCCTTGCGCGTGTCGCGCTTCTTCGTACTCTTGATCGCAGCCACGCTCACCTCGTGGTTCTCGCGCCTCGGGCCCTGGCAGGCTTCGAGGCGCTTCTCTTTGTACCCCGCCCGCCGCTACTCCGCCTTCCTGAAGAGGAGCACCTTGCCCCCCGCGCGCGCCGCCTTCAGGGCGTCCAACTTCCGCCCGAGGACGTCGGCCACGGTTCGCCGCCCAGCCATCTCGGCCTCGATGATGAGCCGCTCCAACTCGTAAACGTCAGCGTCGGCCGTTCCGGTTCCACGGGGCCCGAAGCGGCCCGGGCAGGCTCGGGGCTCGGGACTGCTGCAATCGTCGGAACGGCTTGTTTCTCAGGCGATTGCGTGGGGGGCTCGGGCGCTTTCGGACTCTCGTTGGTTCGGCTTCGATTCCCGGCGGCTCCACTACGATTCATCGAGAAAACAAGGCGATTTCGATACGTGCGCAATACATTGCAAGCCCGTTGCAACGACCGATCGGTCGGTTTCGGAGCCAGATGAGCGAGTACACGCGGGAGGCGTTGGTCAGGTAAGACAACAACGGCACCTTTGAGCTGAGGTTCAAGGGGGCTGACAACTACTCGGGCCGGACGTGCTGGTACACGCCCGCCTCGGAGGCCGAGCGGCAGGCACTCGAAGCGGCTCTCGCTGAGTCGATGGCGCAGAGGTTGGGCACGGTCGAGATCCGCGTGGACGGTGAGCGGGTCGTCGCGCTCGTCGTCTAGCCGGTCTCTCCTACCCCACGGAGCGCCACGACCTTGCCCCCGGCCTCCCTCGACTTCGTGAGCATATCAATCCCCTCCTCCTTGGCGGACGGGCTCAGATGCATGTAGCGCATCGTCGTCGTCAGGGACGCATGGCGGGCCAGCTCCTAGATCGTCATCGCGGGTACCCCGGCCATCGCCGCGTGGGAACAGAACGTGTGCCGTAGGACGTGGAGCCGTCCCGTCACGGGGAGCCCTGCCCGCTTCTCGATGGCACGCACCCAGGGCTCGACGGTACCGGGCGTCACTTCCTCGCCCGCGTCCGTGTAGAGCACCTTGGGACCTCGGAGGTGCTTGACCTTCTTGAGCGCGGCCAACAGCCGGGGCGTCACCGGGATCTTCTTCGCCTTGCCCCCCTTGGGTGCCCCGACGTGCCGCTTCTTCTTCTTGAAGAAGACCGACCGCTGCACGTTCATGTGACCGGAGATGAAGTCCACGTCGGCCAGGTCGAGCCCGATGACCTCCCCTCGCCGGAGCCCGCCATCGCCCGCCAGGAGCATCAGCGCGTGGTATCGCGGGTCCATCTTCTCGGCAGCCTCCACGAGGCGCTCGTACTGGCCGTGCTCGTAGAACCCCGCCTCTTTGCCCGTGTCCCTCTTTAGGAGCTTGATGCGACAAGGCAAGGCGGGGATGCGCTTCCAATCGTAGGCGATGTTCAACAGGGAGCTGAGCACCGTCAGCCGATTGTTGATCGTGCTCGACGCGCTCGTGGGCCTGACCGTCCTCTCCGCGCCCCCTTGCCCGACGTATGTGTAGCCGCCCTTGATCCACTTGGCCTTGGGGTTAGCCACGACTTCGTCAGTCACCTGGCCCAGGGGGATCGTGCCGATGAATGGCAGCAGGTGGATGCGTAGCACCATCTCCTTGCCGTCAATCCCGCTCTCCTTGTGGAGGTTCGCCCGTGCGTACTTCTCAATCCAATCGGGGGCGAACTCCGCGACGGTGGCGACCACGGCCTTGACCTCCTCGGGCTTCGGCCTCCCCGCCTCCCTCAGCTCCCGCTCCCGTTGCTCACCCCATTTGAGGGCCTGCCCGTGGGTCGGCGCGTCGATGACCTTCCGCTCCGTGTACGGGGAACCGTCCGTCCATCGGAAGTGGATGTAGACCTGGAACTTGCGGGCTCGCCCCTTCCACGGCTTCACGTCGATGCTCATCGTTGGCCCTCCTTTGCCAGCCGTGCCCTGAGCGTGTCCCGATGGAACTGAATGAGCTTCCCGCCGTCCTTCACGAGCCCACCCGTGCGCGTCTTGCCGCGTTGAATGCGTTTCTGGAGAGCCTTCACCGGGTTTGCCCCGACAATCCCGAGGAGCTTGCATGCCTCCGGCGCATCGACGACCTCGGGCAACTGACCCACGACGTTCTCCCTCGACTCCCTCACGGTGCAGGCGGTCTGACGAAGTTCCTCGACGACCTCGACAAGGACCGCCGTGGCCCCCACAATCCCCGTTGCGGCGGTCTCGATGGGCCTCTCGTCCCCGCCCGCCGCGTACACCCTCCCCAGGGCCACCGTGAACTTCAGGTGATCGTCGTTGGCCCTCTCCATCGCGGCCAGGCCGAGGTCCACCGTCCACGTCCCGTCCCACTCATGGACGCCCATCATCGTGAACCGCAACCGCGATCGAGAACGTGAACTTGCCGATCGAGCTCGCGCATTTCGACCGCTGGCTCGCTTTGTTCGAGGAAACCGCCGCGGCCGTATTGCCGCCGGAATATGCCGCTAAGGCTCTGGCCAAGGCTCGGCATATGGCCGAGAGTTTCAAAGCCGGCATTTTTCCCTTTGTCGACAAGGAGGGAAAACCGGCGCGACATCCGGGGTGAGCCTCGGCTTATTGTCGGAATCTTTACCCGCGCCATGGCCAATTGCGTGGGACAACGCGTCAAGGGATGGCCCCCGGGCGCAAAAGACTTTTGACGGCGATAAGGCGCATGCTCCTCGCAGCGCCGAACGCCTTTGATTTTTTAGGTATTTTTGACCTCGCGCGCGCTGATCGACCATTGGGACGCGATATTATGAACAATGAATTGGACGGCAAAAGAAATTCGCGCGGAAAACGCGTCTCGACAGGCGAGGGCATCGCCCGCGTCCAATATGGCGCGTTGCCATTTCGCTTCACCAAAGCCGGCTCGCTCGAGCTTCTTCTCGTGACGACGCGGCAGACCAAGCGTTGGATCATTCCGAAGGGCTGGCCGGCCAAGGGCATGAAGCCGGCTAAGTCCGCCGCGCGCGAGGCCTATGAGGAAGCAGGCATCCGGGGCGCGGTCGGCCGGAAATCGATCGGAGCCTTCTTCTACGACAAGCGGCTGGAAGACAACGAGTCCACGATCGCCTGCGAGGTTCGGGTCTTTCCCATGAGCGTCAAACGGCGCCTCAAGACCTGGCCTGAAGCCCATGAGCGAGACGCGAGATGGTTCCAGCCGCTTGAGGCCCTTTCGGCGCTCGGCGACCAAGGCCTGCGCGAGCTGATCGCCGCTTTTGTGGAGAAAACGACAGGCCAGCGCGCCAGTTGACGCCGCGGTCCAGCTTTTGATCGGGGCCATTTTTCGCCCTCATCCCGCACAAGCGCCCTTGGCCGGCGCAATTCAAATTAAAATCGCCGGACCAGGACGCGCGCCTATAGAGATGTGCGAGGCCTTGCGCGGCCGCGCGGATCGAGGAGGCCGAATGGAGATCTTTCTGCAGCAATTGATCAATGGCGTCACGCTCGGTTCGATCTACGGACTGATCGCCATTGGCTATACGATGGTCTTCGGCATTATCGGCATGGTGAATTTCGCCCATGGCGATGTTTTCATGCTCGCGACTTTCATCGCCCTCATGATTTTCCTGGCGCTCACGCAGATCCTGGGCGTGACCTCTCTCGCCTTGAGCTTCGTCGCGGTCCTGTTCGCGACCATGGCCTTGACCTCGCTTTGGAGCTACATGATCGAGCGCCTCGCCTATCGCCGCCTGCGCGGATCATTTCGCCTGGCGCCGCTGATTTCGGCGATCGGCATGTCGATCTTCTTGTCCAATCTGGTCTATGTACTGCAGGGCCCGCGCAACAAATCCGTCCCGCCCATGTTCAACGAGATCATCAAGGTGACGCAGGGCGGCGGCTATGACGTCACGCTCTCGATCAAGCAGATCCTGATCGTGGCCGTAACCGCTCTGCTGCTTGCCGCCTTCTGGTTTCTGGTGCAAAAAACGCCGCTCGGGCGGGCGCAGCGCGCCTGCGAGCAGGACATTAAAATGGCGGCCCTGGTTGGCGTCGATGTGGATAAAACAATTTCCCTGACATTCGTCATAGGCGCGGCGCTCGCCGCCGTCGCCGGCGTCCTTTACATTCTCTATTATGGCGTGGTGAATTCGGGCGATGGATTTATTCCCGGCGTCAAGGCTTTCACCGCCGCGGTCCTGGGCGGGATCGGCTCGCTGCAAGGCGCGGTCCTCGGCGGCCTCCTGATCGGCCTGATCGAGACGTTCTGGGCGGCTTATTTCTCGAGCGACTACAAGGATGTCGCGGCTTTCTCCATCCTTGCGGTCACGCTGGTCTTCATGCCCTCCGGCCTGTTTGGGCGAGCCGACGTCGAGAAAGTATGAGCGAGAGCCAAATTAAAACGCCCGGGGCTGGCGCCGGCCGGCGCATCGATCCGCGCCGCGCCTTCATCGGCGCCGCGAAGGCCGCCGGCCTGACGCTCGGCCTCTCATTTCCCATCCTCGCCTATCGCACCGAAGTCGATTTTTCCAACGCCCTCATTCTGCAAAGCCGATGGCTCCCGGTCTTCGCCGCCGCGCTCGCCGTCTTCATCCTGCGCTTCGGCTTTCTCATGTTTCCGGCGAGACAGCATAAGGATCCTTCGGCCCGCGCCTACCGGCCGGAATTCCGCGCCGCTTCGATGAGGCTCGCGCGCTTCGCGTCAGCCGCCGGCATAGCCTGCCTCATCGCATTTCCGATCGTCGCCCTCCACCTGCTTGGGCCGGCCCGCTCGCTCAAATGGATCGACAGCTACGGCATCCAGATCCTCATCTATGTGTTGCTCGGATGGGGCCTCAATATCGTGGTTGGCCTCGCCGGGCTGCTCGACCTCGGCTATGTGGCCTTCTACGCAGTCGGCGCCTATTCCTACGCCCTGCTTTCGACCAACTACGGCTGGTCATTTTGGGCGTGTCTGCCCATAGCCGGCCTGCTCGCCGCGCTCTGGGGCGTCCTTCTGGGTTTTCCGGTTCTGCGTCTGCGCGGCGATTATCTCGCCATCGTCACCTTGGCCTTTGGCGAGATCATTCGCATCGTGCTGGTCAATTGGACCGAGTTGACCAATGGCGAGGCCGGCATTGACTCGATTCCCCGGGTCACATTCTTCGGCTGGCCCTTCATCGCCGGCCCGAATGGATTCGCCGCTCATGTGGGGCTCGCCTATTCGCCCATTCAAAGAGTGATCTTCCTTTTTTATCTCACGCTCGCGCTCGCGCTTTTGACCAATTTCACGGCCTTGCGGCTGCGCCGGCTGCCGATCGGGCGCGCCTGGGAGGCCCTGCGCGAGGACGAGATCGCCTGCCGCTCGCTCGGCATAAACACGGTGACGACAAAACTCACCGCCTTCGCGCTTGGCGCGCTGGTCGGCGGCCTCGCCGGCGCCGTCTTCGCCGCGCGGCAAAGCTTTGTCTCGCCGTCGAGCTTCACCTTCGTCGAATCCGCGACCATACTCGCGATCGTCGTTCTTGGCGGCGGCGGATCGCAGCTCGGCGTCGCCCTCGCCGCGATCGCCATCGTCGGCGGCGCGGAAATTCTCCGCGAGCTCGACAGCCTCAAGCGCATTTTCGGCGATAGTTTCGATCCGACCCAATATCGCATGCTCATCATCGGCTTCGCCATGATCGTGATGATGAATTGGAAGCCGCGCGGCCTGATCGCCATGCGCGCGCCGTCGATCTATCTCGTGAAGCCGCGTCCTGCGCCCGGCGCCCTTGTCGAGGAGGGCCATGGCTGATGCGCTGGCGAACCGCGCCATTGCTTTCGGTCGAGCATCTGACCATGCGCTTTGGCGGGCTCACCGCCGTCGACGATCTTAATTTCGCGGTTGGACGCGGCGACATCACCGCCCTGATCGGGCCGAACGGCGCCGGCAAGACGACGGTGTTCAATTGCGTGACCGGCTTCTATAAGCCGAGCGTCGGCCGTCTGGCCTTCGCCCGCAGCGGAAGCGCCGCGCCAGACGACGTCCTCGCCCTGACCAGGACGGGAAAGCGCTTCGCCAAGGCCCCGTCTGCGGACATCTTCCTGCTCGAACGCATGAGCGATTTCGAGATCGCGCGGCGCGCCGGAATCGTCCGCACCTTCCAGAATATTCGCCTCTTCGCGGGCATGACCTTGCTCGAAAATCTCATGGTCGCGCAACACAATTCCTTGACCGGCGCCTCGAGATTCGGCGGCTTCGGCCTGCTCGGCCTCAGCTCCTATCGCGCGCGGGAAAAAGCGGCGCTCGAAACCGCCAGATATTGGCTTGATCGAATCGATCTTCTCGCCCGCGCGGATGATCGCGCCGGCGCGCTGCCTTATGGCGCGCAGCGCAGGCTCGAGATCGCCCGCGCCATGTGCGCCGGCCCGACCCTGCTTTGTCTCGACGAGCCCGCCGCCGGATTGAACCCGCGCAAATCCGCCGAGCTCAACGCTCTGCTGCGCGCCATCCGCGACGCGCACGCGGCCTCCATCCTCCTGATCGAGCATGACATGTCGGTGGTGATGGAAATCTCCGACCATGTCGTCGTCCTGGATTACGGCGTGAAAATCGCCGACGGGCTTCCCGCCGAAATTCGGAAGGATCCCAAGGTCGTCAAGGCCTATCTCGGGGTCGCGGACGAGGCGGAGGCCGAGACCGCCATACGCGGGATTTGCGCGTGACGGCGACGCCGCCCAAGGTGCTGTTGTCGGTTCGCGGGGTCAAGGCGTTCTACGGCAATGTCATCGCGCTGAAAGGCGTCGATCTCGACATAAGCGAGGGCGAGATCACAACCCTGATCGGCGCCAATGGGGCCGGCAAGACGACGCTGATGATGACCATTTTCGGCGATCCGCAGGCGCGCGAAGGCGCCATCCATTTTGACGGCCGCGACATCACGCGCATGCAGACCCATGCGATCGCGAGGCTCGGGCTCGCGCAATCGCCCGAAGGCCGCCGCATCTTTCCGCGCATGACCGTCTATGAGAATTTGCAGATCGGCGCCGCGCGCGACGCGCCAAGTCGCTTCAGCGAAAATCTCGAGCGCGTCTATAGGATTTTTCCGCGCCTGAAGGAGCGCGGCGGCCAACGCGGCGGCACATTGTCGGGCGGCGAGCAGCAAATGCTCGCCATCGCCCGCGCCTTGATGGGGCGGCCCCGGCTCCTCATGCTCGACGAGCCTTCGCTCGGGCTCGCGCCTCTGGTCGTCAAGCAGATTTTCGACGTGATCGCCGATCTGAACCGGCGCGAAGGCCTCACGGTTTTTCTGGTCGAGCAGAACGCCTATCACGCCTTGAAGCTCGCCAATCGCGCCTACGTGATGGTGAACGGGCTTATCACCCTCTCAGGCGGCGGCCGCGACCTCCTGGCCCGGCCCGAAATCCGCGCCGCCTATCTCGAAGGCGGCCGATGACGCCTGCCTCGCTGATAGATCTCGGCGGCGAGTCTTTGCCGACTTTCCTCGGACTGAGCGTCATTCTCGGCGGCGCGGCCGCAGCGTGCGCCGGCCGCGCGCTCGCCAAGACCTGGCGCCCGCTTTGGCTTGCGCCCGCCTATTGCCTTGCGCTCGCCGCCGCCGTCCGCTTTCTGCATTTCGCGCTTTTCGGCGAGGCGCTTTTGTCGTTGCAGGCCTATGCGCTCGATTTCATAGTCGCATCGAGCTTCGCCTGCCTCGGCTACAAGGTCACGCGCGCGCGCCAGATGAAACAACACTATGGCTGGATCGACGCCGATCTGAAGCGCAAGCTAAGGGAGCGACCAAAATGAAGTGGGCGGACATTTTTTCATTCATGATGGCCGCGCTGGTGATGCTCGTCCTTTGGCTTTTTCGCCATAAGCTATGAGGCCTTAATGGAACAACGGCCATTCGACCACGACTTATTGATGCGCCGCCGCGGCGCCAGTCGTGGAATTCGCCTTGGGCTGGAGGAAGGCCCTCTCAAACGGATTGAGCGAATCCGCGCTCATTCGAAGCGCCTTATTTTCGGCTTCGCTCTGGCCGCCGTCTTTTCCGCCGGAGGGGCGCTGGCGGAAATAAGGATCGGCGTCGGCGGCCCGATCACCGGCCCCGACGCCGTCTTTGGGGCGCAGCTGCGCAATGGCGTCGAACAAGCTGTCGAAGACATCAACGCGGCGGGCGGCATTCTCGGCCAGACGCTTTCCCTCTCGGTCGGCGACGACGCGTCCGATCCCAAGCAGGGCATTTCGGTCGCCAATAAATTCGTCGGCGATGAAATCGGCTTCGTCATCGGCCATTTCAATTCCAGCGTCACGATCCCGGCCTCGGAAACCTATGCCGAATACAACATCCTGATGATCACGCCGGCCTCGACCAGTCCGAAGATCACCGAGCGCGGCCTTAATTCGATCTTTCGAACCTGCGGCCGCGACGATCAGCAAGGCGAGGTCGCGGCGCGATTCCTCGCAAGCCTCCCGGCTGCGAAAATCGCCATCGTCCACGACAAGAGCACCTATGGGAAAGGCCTCGCCGACGAGACCCGGAAGGATCTCGCGGCGGCGGGCGTGAAGGACGTCCTCTACGAAGGCGTCAACAAGGGCGAGAAGGATTATTCGGCGATCGTCTCGAAGATCAAGGCGTCGGGGGCGACGATCGTCTATTGGGGCGGCGTCCACACCGAGGCCGGATTGCTGGCGCGGCAGATGCGCGACCAGGGCGTGGCCGCGACGCTAATGGGCGGCGACGGCATCGCCTCGGATGAATTCGCCGCGATCGGCGGTCCCGGCGTCGAGGGGAGCTTCATGACCTTTCCGCCCGACCCGCGCAATCGGCCTGAGGCGGCGGCGGCGGTGCAAAAGCTCAAGGCCAAGAACTTCAACCCCGAGACCTATACGCTTTATTCCTACGCCGCGCTCGAAATCATCAAACAGGCCGCCGAGGCGGCGAAATCCGCCGATCCCCTGGAGGTCGCCAAAATCATCCATTCGGGCGCGCGTTTCAAGACCGTGATCGGCGACCTCGCCTATGACAAGAAGGGCGACGTCACCCGCGCCGATTATGTGGTCTATGTCTGGAGGAAAGGCCCCGACGGCCGCATCAGCTATTATGAGCTCGACAAATAGCCCGCAGCGGCCGCGGTCACCCGAAATTGGCGAGGCCCGGAAACATCTGCAACAGCCAGAATGACAGATCCTGGATCGAGCCGGTCAGGAATGCGACGCCGGTCAGGACCAGGAGGACGCCGACGACCTTCTCAAGCGCGCCGAAATAGAGCCGGAACCGCTTGATCAGGCGGATGAAGGGCTCTATCGCCAGCGCCGCGAGGAAAAACGGGAGGCCGAGACCGCTCGAATAGGCGGCGAGCAGCGCGGCGCCTTTGCCGACAGTCTCCTGCGACGCGGCCACGGCGAGGATGGCGGCGAGAATCGGCCCGATGCAGGGGGTCCAGCCGAAAGCGAAAGCAAGGCCCATGACATAGGCGCCCCAGGTCCCGACCGGTTTTTGCACGTCGAGCCGCGCCTCGCGGTAAAGCAAGGCGAAGCGAAAGACGCCAAGAAAGTGGAATCCCATGAGGATGATCGCCGCGCCGGCGAGCACCGAGAGATGCGCGAGATGCTCATGCAGCGCCTGGCCGAAGGCCGAGGCCGTGGCGCCGAGGCCGACGAAAACGGTTGAAAAGCCGGCGATAAAAAGCCCCGCCGCGATCAATATGTCCCGCCTCGCCCGGCTCTCGCGCCGCGTCGCCACCTCTTCGATCGTCGTTCCGGCGATAAAAGTAAGATAGGGCGGCACCAATGGCAGCACGCAGGGGCTCAAGAAGGACAAAAGACCAGCGAGCGCGGCGGCGGGAAAGGTCACGTCTTGCGTCATGCGCGCTTTTAGCCGGTCCTGGCGCTGCGGGAAAGCTGCAAGGATGACGCGGCGGCGGCCGCGCCTGTGTTTCGCCGAATTGACGGAATAGGCTTTGGTTGATTTTGATAGCGGCCCCGGTTTGGGGATAAAAGCAAATTCAAACTGCAAGGGCTTTAAGTCGGCGCCCTTGGCGCAATGCGCTCATATCCGCATGCGCGAGAGAGGCGTGGCTTCGTTCGCAGGATGACCGTTTTCTTCGCCTTTTTCAGCAATATCGCCTTTAATTTCGCGATCGGGCTCCTGGTCGCGAAATTTCTCGGGCCGGAGGAATATGGCCGCTTCGCTCTCGCCCATGCGACCGCGATCGCCGTGCAGACGGCGTTTTTCGACTGGATCCGGCTCGGCGCGACGCGATTCTATTCGGAGCGGATCAGGCGCGAAGATCCGGCCTTGCGGGCGACCCTCGATTTCGGCTTCGCCATCATCGCGGTCGGGCTTTCAATCGGCGCCTCTCTCCTCATCCTGTCCGGCGTCAGCTTCACCCTGTCCAACGGGCTGATCGCGCTCGCGCTCGGGGTCGCCGTCGCCAACGGCCTCTTCGACTATCACACGGCGCTGGTGCGCGCGCGCTTTCACGACCGGCTCTTCGCCCGCCTCGTCCTGGTCAAGAACGTCCTGGCTTTCGCCCTCATGGGCGGCGGCGCCTTCTGGTTCGGATCGGCGAAAATGACCTTGATCGGCGGCGTCGTCAGCCTCGGCGGGGCGGTGGTCACGGCGCGCGCCGCGCTTCACGATCCAGCGTCAAAGCCGCGTCTCGCCGAGATTTCGATCGCGCGGTCGGTCTTGGGCTACAGTCTTCCGATTATCGGCGCCAATCTGCTCTATTTGTCCATCCCGCTCGCCAACCGCTCGATCGTCGCGGTCCTTTATGGATTTTCCGAAACCGGCCAATTTTCCTTGGCCTATGATTTCGGAACCAAGGCGATCCAGGCGATCGGCTCGGCGCTCGACATCGTCCTCTTTCAAATCGCGGTGGCGACGCATGAACTGCGCGGGGCGGCGCAGTCGCGCCAGCAGATTTCCCGCAACATGACCATTGTCATCGCAATGGTCCTGCCGGCCTGCACCGGTCTCTGGCTCACGCTCCCTTCGATCGAGCAATTGATCGTGCCGCAGCCGTTTCGCGGCCCTTTCGCCCTGCTTCTCCCCTTGATGATGACAGGCCTCTTCTGCATGGCGATCATTCAATACGCCATCAGTCCGATTTTCCAGATCGAGAAAAGGACCGCGCCCATGATCGCGGCTGCCTTGGTCGCCTGCGCCGTCGATTTTCTTCTCATCCTCTTCCTGCCGCGCAACGCCGACGCCTCAAGCCTCGCCATCGCCCAGGCCGGCGCCATGCTGGCGGCGCTTGTCGCCCTCATCGGCTTCGCAAGCTTCGCCCGGCCGCAATGGCCGCGCCTGCGCGATCTCGCCGCGACGGTTTTGGCCAATGCGGCCATGTCGGCGGCGATTCTCCCCCTGCGCGACACGGAGCCCGGATTTGTCACGCTCGCCGAGCAAATCGCGGCCGGCGTCGCGGTCTATGCGATCGTCGTCATGGGTTTCAACGTCGCCGGGCTGCGCGACATCACGCTTGCGCGCCTGCGGCTCAAGGCCGCGCGCATGACGACGCTCTAGAGCGCGTTCCGATTGGATGGACTCATCCAATCGATAAGAACTCGCTCCAGATCGATTAAGTTGGAGCATGTTCTCATGAGACATCGGATATATCCGATGTCTTAATGTCGAAAAAGTCGGTCAACTTTTTCGGAACATGCTCTGAATCAATCGCCGCCCCGCCGCATGAGCAGCGTGGCCCAGCCTTCAATGTCGAGACGCCGCGCCATGGCGAAACCTTGCGCCCGATAGGCCGCGGCGACGCCCTGAACGTCGCGCGCGATCAGGCCGGAGAGAATGATTTCGGCGCGAGGCGCGGCGAGCCTTGCGATCTGCGGCGCGAGATCGCGCAGCGGCCGCGCCAGAATATTGGCGAGGACGAGATCATAGGGCGCGCCCGCGCGGAGAGCGTTATGGGCGGCCCCACGCGCTTGCGCCGGACGCACGAACGCGCCGACGCCATTGCGCTTTGCGTTGGCCGACGCCGCTTTCGTCGCGACCGGATCAATGTCGCCTGCTTGAATTTTTCGCTTGAACAGTTTGGCGGCGGCGATCGCCAAAACTTCGGAGCCCGTGCCGAGATCGAGAACGGCGGCAGGCCGGCCTCGGCGCGCGACATGATCGAGCATCAGCAGACACCCGCGCGTCGAGCCATGATGCCCGGTGCCGAAGGCGAGCGCGGCCTCGATCTCAATGGCTATGTCGTTTTTCCGCGCCGCGTCGCGGCCATGCGATCCATGCACGATGAAACGCCCGGCGCGCACCGCCTGCAACCCTTCCAGAGAGGCCGCGACCCAGTCGCGCTCTTCGAACTGGCCGAA
>CAWESJ010000303.1:0-5648 GCA_963811015.1 uncultured Alphaproteobacteria bacterium
CGATGGCGTAGTAGCCTCTGATCCGGATAAGGCCTTGCCGCAAGTGCAGGATGAACTGACCCCTATTCAACTCATTGCCGTGCGGTACAAGCGCTATTGGCGGGAGCTCCCAATGATAACGCCGCGCCATCGGCGCCAGATGTAAAGGCGTCAAATGGTTCCTTGATATCTTCGAGCCTGAACGGATCGGCAGACGCCACCTGGTGAGCGTCGCGGGCAAGCCGCACGGGAAACTCGTCATGTGGACGAAGCTGTCCCACGAGGTCGCAGAAATATGGGATGGATTTGTTTCCTGATCAGTCTCCTGGCCCGGATCTTGGTCGGAATCGTGACGCTCAACTCGCTAGGCGCAAATCAGATGCTCCGGCCCCTCAATGACCTCGTCGCAGGTTCGGCGCCCGTAACGCGGCCATTTTATTGGCGTCTATCGGCATGTCTCGAAGGGCGCAAGCGCCGGAGCGTCGATCGAAACGGTCATACCCGTCGTCGACGCCTCGGCGTGACGATGCGCGGGGTCCCGGCGGATGGCCAAGATTTGAGGATTTGGGGGGAATGAACGACCGTGTAAAGGTTCTGGTGATCGAGGATCGTCCGATCGTCAGAGGCGGATGCCAGCGCATTTTCAACCGGCGCCATGACATCGAAATGGCGGAGGCGATTTCGGCCGCGGCCGACCTCGCCAAAAATCAGGAGTTTGCTCCTGATGTCATCGTTTTCGACATCGGCTTGCCAGTCGCGCCGCGCAGCCGAACTTGAAGCGCGTCACAGTGCGGGGGATTATCGGCGCGGGCGCCCTTTGGGTCGCTGAATATGTCCTAACCTATGACTGGCGGCTGTCGTGCACCGTGAGCATAATGGAGTTCCTCGATGGGAAGGCGGCCCGTGAGACCCAGTATTTCGGCGATCTGTTCGAGGCGGGGCCTTCGCGCCCGCAATGGATCGCGCGGACGCCATGAAACCTTGCCGCCGTAGCGATGGCCATCCGCCGCTTGCTCGCTCGCACGGAGCTGCCGATTGATACGGTCTCTCTCGCGCGCTATCTCCTTGGCAAGGTGTTGGCGCGGGAGTTGCCCGAAGGCTTCGCCAGCGGTCGTATTGTTGAGACCGAGGCCTATGTTGTCGGCGACGCCGCCGGGCATGCCTACAGAGGGATGACTCAGCGCAATCATTCTCTGTTTCTCGAGCGTGGGCGCGCCTATATTTATCTCGCCTACGGCAGCTCATACATGCTGAATGTCTCGAGCGAGCCGCCCGGGATTGGAGCCGGCGTCCTGATCAGGGCGCTCGAGCCGCTCGAAGGCGTCCCAATTATGCAGCTAAATCGCGGCGTCGAGCGCTTGCGCGACTTGGCGCGAGGACCCGGAAGGCTCACTACGGCGTTGCGGATTGATCGTTCGCTCGACGGTCTCGATCTTTGCCGAAAGGGTCCTTTATGGCTCGGACGCGGTGACCACGAACCCGGCGAAATCGGGCAGAGCATTCGCATCGGCATTTCGCGGGATGCAAACCGGCGCTTGCGATTTTATCTTCGAGACAGTCCGTTCGTGAGCGGTCCAAGATCGCTCAAGGAATAAGAGATCGCCACAGTCGCCCTCTTCCTTTCTTGAAAGGGCGTCAGGACTTAAATTCCCGCTTTCTGACATTCCCGCACGGCTCGACCGGTTGCCGTGAGTTGATTTCGTGTCTTCATTGTGGGCCCGCCACAGCCTGCGATCGGCGGAGGCAGGAGGCGCTTCACGCGAGGCGGCCGTCGCGGCGAGCAAGGCGCGCCAGTGTGGGCGAACTCGAAAACATCAGCGAGCGCGGTTTCGATGTCGCAGAGCTGAAACGGCTTTTGTAGGATTTTGGCGCCCGCATAGGCCTCGTCAAGCCCGGATGAACCATAACTGGACAGGAAAACGAAGGGAATTTCACGGGCCAGAAGGATGTCGGCGATAGGATCGCTGCGCTTGCCGCTCAGATTGACGTCGAGCATAGCGAAATCCGGCTCGGCCTTCGTGAGCGCGTCCATGGCGCCCTCGACAGAAGTTGCCGCGTCCACGCATTTGCAGCCGATGTCGGCCAGCATGTCCACGATTAGGAAGCTGATCAGCGTCTCGTCCTCGATGACAAGGACACGAAAGTCAGTTTCGAAGATCAAAACAATCCGCTTTTTAACGATGCGTCCAGCCATTAAGTCCTGAACGCCGCCGCTGGTTCCGAGCGTGTTAAAATTTTGCGGCCCATCGCAATTTTGAGAAACGGCGCGTTGTCCTTGTCAGAAAATGCGGGCCTTCTTTGCGCCATTCGTCACGGTTCGCGGCGCGCATAGCGGGCGCTGCCCTCTTTGGCGTCGTCATGGCCTGCTGTCGTAGCTATGGCGTGACGAGAACTTCCACAGACATCCCCAGAAATGCGTCGGTCGCGCCAACAAAACTGCCGACCACCGGCATTGCCTGCCGGATGTCGCGCGCAACGGCGACGGGGATAAGATTGAAGCCGCCGACGCTCCGGTTCGTCGGATCGAAGGTGATCCAACCCGCGCCCGGCACATAGACTTCGGCCCAGGCATGGGTTGACCCCGCGTCGCCGGACCCCGCGAGTTTCTGATCCGGATTAAAAAGATAGCCGGAGACAATCCGCGCGCCAAAACCGATGCTGCGCGCCGCCTCAACGAAGAGGACCGCGAAATCCCGGCAAGATCCCCAGCCGCGATCGAGAGTTTCAGTCGGCGACTGCACGCCCTCGTCCTCTCGGCTCTGATAGCGGATCCAAGATGAGACGCCGACGCTCAGGTCCTTGAGCAAGGCGAGCGTGTCCGTCGGATCGCCGCCCACGAATGCTTGCGCCCAGCCCCGCAAGCGCCCTGCGGGGTCTGGATATTGCTGGATCGTCAGCGCGCCGAGGTCGGTCCAGTCATCGTCCGAATATCGGAACGGATAGAATATGGCGGAGGCGGCGACGTCGAAAATGGGCCATGCGGCGGCGTTGAGCTGCAGTTCCGCGACGCTATCGATCACAAGAGCATCAGCCATGGTCTGAAAACTGGCCATCGCGACTGCATTGCCGAAGACATCATGCGCCCAGGTCACCGCCGCCTCGGGCGTGATCGTCAGATCGTTCGAAATCAGGCGAAGATCGCGGCTTTCGCGCGGGCGAAGCATCAAACGGTGCGGCCCGAGGCTCACCGGCTGCCTGTAGCGATAGCTTGTCCGGTGATGGATCTTGAGCACGATCAACGGAAGCTCCAGCGGGAATGCGGGAAATCGAAGGGATCAAGAACCCTTGTTGGGAGATTCCATCTCGGAAATTAGAGGCGTAACCAATGCGCAAGGCGACGAAACAGGCCGTGCGGGTCGCGGCAATGTGCATCGAGCCGGTCGTTTCGGACTCTGAAGTTTATTTTATCATGGAACGTGGGCGTGACAACGCCGCCGGCCGAAGAAGTCAGGCCAGAAATTGGTCCAGGGAGGGAATTTCTCGATCGCTCCAGGCCAAGATCGTACAGGATCAAATCGATCGATGTCCTACCGTTGATCGACGCCGGCAGAATTACAGCCGACGCCATAATTATTTGCCATGAGCTCTTCAGCGCCTGCGCCCCGAGGCGAAGGTCTTGGGCTCGTCGGGGGGCGCTCTTGGCCATGTTTCCCGCGCCGTTCCGCTTGTCTTATTTGGCGGATCGAGTTTGAGCTTGAACAGCAATCGGCTCATCGACGCCGGCGGAATCTTTGGGCGGATGCTCCCAGCCGAAGACGCTGCGCCCGCCATAGGCATGGGAGAGCCTAAGCTCTTGCGCGATCAGATCCTCGGCGGGAGGGCCGGAAGCGCAGCGCTCGACGAGTCGAGCCTGATCATCCAGCCGTTTCAGCGCCGCAAGCTCTTCCTCGCGTCCGAGCTTCGCCTTTTGGACCGCGGACTTCAGCACCTGAATGGTCTGGTCATAGACCCGGAGCGGCACAGGAAAAGGATGCCGGTCCTTGCCGCCATGCGCAAAGGAAAAGCGCGCCGGGTCAGTGAAGCGGTAGGGCGCGCCATGCACGACCTCTGCGACCATAGCGAGCGCGCGCACGGTCCGCGCGCCAACGCCCGGGACGAGGAGCAATTCGGCGAAATCGGCGGGACCCCGATCCGCCGCCGCAGACAGACTGGCGTGAAGGCGCGGCGAAAGCACGTCGCTGGGGCGGACATCATGATGGGCCGGCATAACAAGATGCGGCAGAAAGAGCTGCTCAGGCTCGGCTGGCGCGTGAAGCTTTTCGACCCGGGCTTCCAGAACCGACAATTCGCGCGCGATTCCGTCCGGACCCAAGGCTTGCAGAAGGTCAAGCTGGCCGCGGCGGGATCGTTGCGCGCGGCGATCCGTGAGGTTGACGATTTCGCCTTGCCCAATCCCATCGATGGCGGCGTGCGGCGCTTCGACAAAGCTTTTCAGCCCTTCCGAAAGCCAATGATATCGGCGGGCCTGTTTGCGGTCTCCATTCATGCCTTGCTGGATGACGACCCATTGGCCGTCATTGGCCACGATGAAGCCGTGCAGATAAAGGTCGAAGCCGTCTTGCACGGCGGCGCTGTCCACCTTGGCGACGAGCCGGCTGACGGCGGCCAGCGCCGACCCGTCAAATCCCACCCGTTCGCCGATCGCAACGAGCTCATGGGGC
Source organism: uncultured Alphaproteobacteria bacterium (assembly GCA_963811015.1). Taxonomy (GTDB): domain Bacteria; phylum Pseudomonadota; class Alphaproteobacteria; order Rhizobiales; family Beijerinckiaceae; genus Methylocapsa. The sequence goes on from CAWESJ010000303.1 coordinate 4,641, forward strand.
GTTTGCCGCGAATGCTTGCCGCGGCCGCCGCAGACATGAATCCCAAGCTCGTCCGAGAGCGGCGCCAAGCCGCGCTTCAGCGCGCCGATCACGCTTGTGGTGACGCCGGAGGAGTGCCAATCCATGCCCATCACGGCCCCAAAGGATTGGAACCAGAACGGGTGGGCGAGACGACGCAGCAGCTCCTCGCGGCCATAATGATGGACGATGGCTTCGCACATCGCCGCGCCGAGGCGGGTCATGCGATCCGCCAGCCATTTCGGCACCCGCCCGCCGTGCAGCGGAAGATCGGCGCTTCCAGCTTTTCGCGCCATTGGTCGTCCTTCGAATCGCTTGCGGCGCTCTGAACATCGGCTTGCCGCCAAATCAAGCAATGGGGTAGAGCGGCGCGGCGCTTCAGCGCGTGACAAGTGTCGCAATCAGGGCGTTCGCCGCTTCGGTGAGGCGGGCGAACATCGCGAAATCGACCCGGTTCACCGCGACGAACAGGCCGACGTTTCGGCCCGGCGCGAATGCGATATAGCTCATGAAGCCGACGCCGCCGCCGCTTTTCGCCACCAGAGTCGGATGGATGCCCTGGGCCGCCACGATCACCCAGCCGAGGCCGAGGCCCGCCATTGGTCCGGCCTCGTCGAAGCCGATCGCCGCCACCAGCGCTTGGCGCTGGCGGTAAATGGCGTGACTCAGCGCCAGCACGCCGTCCGCGTCCTCAATATTGTGGCGCAGCCAGCGCGCCATGTCATTGCCGGTGCTGTACAGCCCGCCGCTGCCGTCCGTCGCATGCGTGTCGACGCAAGGGCCGGCGCCGCCGAGGCCTGTGCCGATCATCAGCCTGGCGCATTGCTTGGGCGTTGGCGCGAAGCCGGTGTCCGCCATGCCCAGCGGCGCCGTGACATGCTTGCGCAGCAGGTCGGGATAGGCTTGGCCGCCGGCGGTCTCAATGGCGTCGGCCAGGAGATCGAAGCCTATATTGGAATAGGCGGCTATGGCGCCAGTACGCGAGGAACA
>CAWESJ010000304.1:0-4556 GCA_963811015.1 uncultured Alphaproteobacteria bacterium
AGAATGGGACTGCTCCATGCCGAGCGAGGCCGCGGCCTCGTTCATCTCGTCGGCGAAGGCCTCGACGGAGCCTGAAACCCCTTCCGCGATGGTGACGGCCGTGTCATTCGCCGATTTCACCATGATCATCTTGAGGGCGTTGCCGAGAGTCACCAGCGTCCCGGGGCGGAAGCCCATTTTCGACGGCGGCATGGCCGCCGCCCGGGCCGAGACGACGAGCGGCGTGTCGAGCGAGAGACGTTGCTCGCGCACGGCCTTGAGCGCGACATAGACGGTCATGAGCTTGGTCAGAGAGGCGGGATACCAGGGCTGAGTCGCATGGTCCTCGTAGAGAACCGCGCCGGACGGATATTCGACAACAAGGGCCGGCGCGGCGAGGGCACCGTCAAAATGAAAGACGCAGAGCCAGAGGGCGGCGATGAGGATGCCCGCGAGCCGACGTTTGAGGCCGCCCTGAAGCGGCCGCAGCTCGGCTTCGCCGCTTGGCGCGCCTCGGAACAGGAGTCCCGGCGCTTCGGCGCTTGACGCTTTGACCTTGTGATCTGGCGGCATGAAGGAAGCCATGGCGAAGCATTGCACGGTTGTTCTTACCTAACCCGCCCGCGTGCGAATGAAAAGCGCCATTGCGCGGGCAAAGAGCATGCTTGGCCTTGGCCCAATCTATAGGGGCGCGGCCTCTCAACGCTGGCGCAAGCGCCCCGGCCGCCGGCCGGCGCCGCTTTCGCGCTGAAATTGAAGCACTTTGGCGGGTCCGACTCCCGTCACGGTCCGGCGCGGTCAGGATTTGGCGGCGCGCTCGGGCGTCCTGACCCGCTCGGGCCGGATCCCGATTCCGACGATGCGGGCCGGCAATCGGCGAAGAATCGGAAAATGAATGAAAAGCCGGAGGAATCGCGGCGGCTCGATTTTGCCCGTGTTGGCGAGAACCCGCGAGATCATGTTCTTTTGAATGAAGACCTGGATCGCCTGGGTCGCCCTTGTCGGCCATTCGCGCCTGGCCTGCACCTTGGCGAGCGTTTTATCGGTCAAAATCCCGCCGCCGAGCAGAGGCGCGGCGAGAAGATTGGCGGTCGCGATCGCGTCCTGGATCGCGAGATTGATCCCGACGCCGCCGATCGGAGACATGGCGTGCGCCGCGTCGCCGATGCAAAGGAGGCCCGGCCTATGCCAGAGCGGCAGCCGATCGACGGTCACGGTCAGGAGCTTGACGGCGTCAAAGGTCGCAAGCTCGGCGACGCGGTCGGCGAGGAAGGGCGCGAGCGCCGCGATCCGTTCGCGCAGAAGCTCCACGCCCAGAGCCTTCAGGCGCTCGCCCGAGCCCTTGGCGATCACATAGCCGGCTTGCCAATAGTCGCCGCGATTGATCAGGACCAGGATCTGGCCGGCGTCGATCCGGCCGAATGTCTCCTCGGGATCGCTTTCCCGGTGGGACAGCCGGAACCAGAGCACGTCCATGGGGGCGCCTATGTCTTGCGGCGCGAAGCCGGCCGCCTGGCGCACGGTCGAATGGCGGCCGTCGGCCCCGACCGTCAAATCGGCGCGAATCGTCACGGCGCCGTCCTTCGTCCTGGCGGTCGCGCCGGTTATTCGGCCATCCTCTTCGACGAGCCCCTCGACCGCGGTGGACATGAGGAGCCGGAAGCTCGGATAACGCTTGGCCTTCTCGGCGAGAAAATCGAGAAAATCCCACTGCGGCATCAAGGCGATGAACTTCGCGTGGGTCTGGACATGGGAGAAATCGGCCATCGGGATGGCGACGTCGCCGATCCAGCCCTTGAGAACGCGCGCCTCCTGGTGCGGCAGCTTCAGGAAATCCTCGAGAAAACCAAGGTCATACAGGGCTTCGAGGGTCGAGGGGTGAATCGTGTCGCCGCGAAAGTCGCGCAGGAAATCGGCGTGTTTCTCGACGACGATCACATCGACGCCGGCCCTGGCGAGAAGAAGCCCGAGCATCATTCCCGCCGGGCCGCCGCCGACGACGCAGCAGCGGCAGGACAGGTTCGCCGGAGGGTTTTCTCGCGCGGATTCCGTCATCGCCATGCCCGGTATGTCCTCGATGCGCGGGAACAATAGATAGGAAACGTCAAGGCGAAGTGAAGCAAACAGCGTGGCCTTTATCCGGCGCCGGCGGAGGATGCCGGCGGCGAATCGTGAGGCGCGCCCGAACGCAGGCGGAGCGCGGCGCTGACGAGGACGGCGACGACAATATTCGCCGCGAGCGCGAGCAGGCCCGAGTAAAGGGTGACGCGGGTTTCGCCAAAGGTCAATGTGTGCAAAGGCTTGAAGCCATTGAGCCAGGCGAGCCAGGTGCCGCCTGAAAAGCCGGCCGCCCAGCCGGCGAGGAGGCCTGGCGCCCGAAACCAGCCGGTGAACAGGCCGAAAATGACGGCCGGAAAGGTCTGCAGGATCCACAAGCCGCCGAGCAATTGCAGATCGAGCGCGAATTGCGTCGGCAGGTATAGGATCACAAGCAGGGCGCCGAGCTTGACGACGAGGGAGGTCAGTTTCGCGACCCTCGCTTCGTCATGCGGGGCGGCGTTTGTATCGACATAGGCTTTCCAGAAATTGCGCGCGAAGAGATTGGCCGCGCCTATGCTCATGACGGCGGCGGGGACGAGCGCGCCAATCGCGATCGCGGCGAAGGCGAAGCCTGCGAACCAGCCTGGAAACATGGCCTTGAACAGAGCCGGGACCACATCATTATTGTTGGCGAGCTTCAGGCCTGCGGCATGGCCCATGAAGCCGAGGAGCGCGAGAAGGCCAAGGAGAAGCGTATAGGCCGGCAGCAGGAAGGCGTTCTTGCGGATCGTGTCGGGGCCGGAACTGGCGAAAACCGCCGTCAGCGTATGCGGATACATGAAAACGGCGAGGGCGGAGCCGAATGCGAGGCTGGCGTAGGCGACATACTGGTCCGGCGCGAGCAGGATCCCGCCGGAGCCCTTCGCCTTGAACGCGGCGTCGGCGGCGTCGAAAATGGCGTGATAGCCGCCGAGCTTCACGGGGATGATCCAGATCGCCGCGGCGACGGCGACATAAATCATCGCGTCCTTGACAAAGGCGATCAGGGCCGGCGCGCGCAGCCCGGATGAATAGGTGTAAAGCGCCAGGACGACGAAAGCGGCGACGAGCGGAACGTCTCCCGCAAAGCCCAAGGCGTGAACGGCCGCCGCCATGCCGATCAGCTGCAAGGCGATATAGGGCATGGTGGCGATGACGCCGGTCGCCGCGACCGCGAGCTCGAGCGCGCGCGAGCCGTAGCGGCCATGCACCACATCCGCCGCGGTCACGTAATTATTGTCCTTGGCGACCTTCCACAACGCCGGCATGACGGCGAAGACGAAGGGGTAGACTATGACCGAATAGGGCAGGGCGAAGAAGCCATAGGCGCCGGTCGCATAGACCAGCGCCGGAACGGCGATGACCGTATAGGCCGTGTAGAGGTCGCCGCCCACCAGGAACCAGGTGATCCAGGGGCCGAACTGGCGTCCGCCGAGACCCCATTCGTCGAGATGCGCGAGGGTTTTCGGTCGCCGCCAACGCGCGGCGACGAAGCCCAAGGCGGTGACGAGGCCAAAGAAAAAGACAAAGACCGCCGCCGCTGCGTAATCGACCTCACCGGTCATGCCGGGTCCGCCGATAGACGAGGTAAATCAGCAGGGAGGTGATTGGCACGAAGGCCAATTGATACCAGTAGAAGAAGGGTAGGCCGAAGATCTCCGGGGCGCGGCGATTATAGAACGGAACCCAGAGCAGCGCCGCATAAGGAATAAGGAGAAGGAGCCAAATCAAGCGCACGAAGGAAACCGTCCCGTTCAAAGGCGGGTCCCCCTTCTTCCGATGAATGCGATCCAGCGGAAAGGGCGGCCATCGCCATCATGACATTATAAGAAAAGGCGAAATAAGATAAGGCGAAGCGACGCCATGCGCGCGGCAGGCTTGGCGCGAAAGCGGATCAAGTCAAGGGATGCTATCTCCTTGCCGCCGGAAATCAACTGGCGGCAGCTGAGCTGGAGGCAAGGCCGCGGCCCGAACCTATTCGGAGGGGCGCTCCACGACGATTTTATAGCGTTCGCCGGCTTGCAGCGGGCCGCTGCGTTCGAGGCCGTTGAGGAGCAGGAAAAAGTCGAGCTGACGATCGGGGACGGCCATTCGCGCGGCGAAGGAATTGGCGGTGTCGCCCGGCTTGGCGGCGACAATGGCGATTTGCCAAGGCCGCACCGCCCGAATTTCCTCCTCCGAGGCATGATGAAACGAATTGATCGAGGCGCGAAAGCGCTTCTCGCTGGCGTCGGTCAAGGCGCGCGTCGCGAAAATCAGCCGGTAGACCTCGGACGGCTGGAAGCGGATCGCGGCGACTTGGAAGCTCCATTCGCCGGCGCGGGCGGTCGCGATCACCGCGGGAGCGTTGTTGATCTCGGCCGTCTCGAGCGAGCTTGCGTCGAGCCCGTCGATCCAGCCGGACGTCATATAGGCTTGGAGCGTCGTGGCGGGGGCCACTTTGACGCTGTCGAGGCGCAGGGCCTCGTCGCCCGCGGAGGTCACGCCGAGCAAGGCTT